>JAIHVJ010000034.1 GCA_022720335.1 Collinsella sp. | reverse complement strand
GCGTAGAAGGTCAGGTCCTTGTCGCTCTTGTTGGTGATGTTGACGACAAAACCGATGTCGCCCCACTCGTCCTTGAACTTCTCGGTGATGGTGATGGTGCACAGGTCGTCATCGGCAACGGTGACGGCGGGGGAGATTTCAATCTTCTGGACGTCGTCGTCTTCGACGGCCTCGTCGATCTCTTCTTCCTTCTCGGCCGCCTCGCGATCCTTCTTCACCGTGCCGGACAGGTCCTTGTCGGACTTGGTAAAGACAAGATTGCCGTCATCCTCTTCGAGGATGAGCTTGCCGTCCTTGAGCTTCATGTCATGTGACTCGTCTTCGGCGGTGATGGTTACGGTGGTGGCGTCCTTTGCCTCCCATTTAAGGTCGACGACTTCAAGGAACAGGTCGAGGGCACCTGTACCGTCTTCATCGAGGATCAGGATGCAGTTGACGCCCCACTCCTCGAGCATATCCATGTACTCGTCGGTCAGCTCTTCGCCCTCCAGGGTTCCACCCGAGAGTTCCCAGCTGCCGACGAAGTTGGCCTTGGGGTCTTTGCCGCCGCCGCTGCAGCCCGTCAGGGCAAAGGCGAGCGCAAGGACGCATGTCAGAAATGCGAGTACGGACTTTTTGAACGTTGTCTTCATGGTGTCCTCCTTTATCGAACGAAACCCATAGAAGCAAATGCGGGGGTGGCGGATCCCCCGCCAATTACCAGATAGAGGGGCTAGGGCCTGGGCGTTCCGCAGTTGCTGCAGAACTTGCCGCCGTTTTCGCTGCCGCAGTTGGGGCAGAACCACTTGGCCGGTGCCGGGGCTGGTGCGGGACTGCCACACTCGGAGCAGAACTTGCCGGTGTTGGTGGCACCGCAGCTGCAGGTCCATGTGCCGGCCGCGGGAGCAGCGGCAGGAGCCGGTGCGGAAGCGGGTGCCGGAGCCGGCTGCGGGGCGGCCTGCTGCTGTGCCTGGCCGGCGGCGAACAGCTGGCTGGCGTTCATGCCGCCCATGCCACCTGCCATGCCCATGCCCATAAAACCTGCCATCGCGCCGTTGGGATTGGCGGCTGCCGCGCGCATTGCGTCGCTCTGGGCGCTGGCAATGTTGGCTGCCGCCATGGTGGGATCGCGCATGACTGCGGCTTTCTGCAGATCCTTGATCATCTGCTCGTCCTCTTGCGAGGCGGCGATGGAGTTGACGCCAAAGCTCACAATCTCGACGCCGCGCAGGTCACGCCAATCGGCAGAGAGGACCTCGTTGAGCGCGCGGGCGAGCTCGGTGGTGTGGCCGGGGATGGCGCTGTAGCGGATGCCCATTTCCGAGATCTTGGCGAAGGCGGGCTGCAGGGCGGTGAGCAGCTCGGACTTAAGCTGGCTGTCGATCTTGTCGCGCGTGTAGCTATCGGTCACGTTGCCGCACACGTTGGTGTAGAACAGCAGCGGGTTGGTGATGCGGTACGAGTACTCGCCGTTGCAGCGCACGGAGATGTCGACGTCCAGGCCAATGTTGTTATCGACCACGCGGAAGGGCACGGGCGAGGCGGTGCCGTACTTGTTGCCGATGATCTCCTTGGTGTTGATGAAGTAGACGCGCTGGTCCTTGCCCGCGTCGCCGCCAAAGGTAAAGCGGCTGCCGATATTGGCGAAGGTCTCCTTGATGGAATCGCCCAGGTTGCCGCTAAAGACGCTCGGCTCGCTGCCGGTATCGAAGACGAACTCACCGGGCTCCAGTGCGACTTCGATGATCTTGCCGTTTTGCACCACGAGCATGCCCTGGCCGTCGTTGACGGCGATGACGGAGCCGTTGGAGATGACGTTGTCCTCGCCGCGCGTGTTGGAGCTGCGGCCACCGGTGCGTTTGCTGCCCTTGCAGGCCAAGACGTCAGCAGGCATCGATTCGCAGTAGATAAATTCCTTCCACTGGTCGGCCATGACGCCGCCGGCAGCTCCCAATCCAGCTTTCAAGAGTCCCATGGTGATCTTCCTTTCTCGTCAAAGGCCGGGTGGTATTGGTTGGATTGCTTAGTCGTCCTTGTCGTCTTTCATGACAACGGTGGTCTCGGTGTGGCTGAAGGTGTCGTGCTTCTCGGTCAGGTCGAGCTCGCCGCAGTACTCGTCGGCGTGGGTGGCCTCGTTGGCTGTCTTGAGCTGGCCTACCAGTAGCACGTCTCCGATAATCACGATGATCAGCGGCGCGATGATGTTGATGAGGATGCCCTCGATATCAAAGGCGAGGTAATCCGGATCGAAGGCGTTCTCGCCCATAAAGAGAATCTGGGAGAGGACAAATCCGATCACAAAGAACAGCACCGAGGCGATGGCGAGCTTGGGCTTGGAGCAGGGGAGCTCGCCGACCAAGCGGCCGGTCTGGCCGTTCATGGCAAACAGGTAGCTCTTGCCGTTCCACGAGGTGGAGAGCATCCAGACGGGGAACAGGGCGTAGTCGCTGTCTTCCCAGGTGTAGTCGAGCTGCTTGCTTTCGACCGTGGCATCGTCGTATTCGTCGACGACAGTCTCGCGCAGGGCCGAGATCGTGCTTTCTTCCATACGGCGCTCGGCGCGCGCCTTGCAGGTCTCGCAGTCCTCGTCGTAACGGTTGGCGATGTAGCCGGGCATATATGCGACCGAGAACGGACGCAGTGCGTCGTAGTCAAACGGCTCGATGGCGTCCATGTGGCCGTCGGGCATCTTGGACGATCCGTCGACGGGCACGCGCTTAAACGAGATATTGCCCTTGCGATAGGCATCGTAGTGGTCGGTGGTCGTGACGGTGCGATCGGATTCCTCGGTCACGGTCTCGTTGGTCGCGTCAAAGTACACTTCGCCGTCAACGCGGGCGCCGTAGAGCCAAAACGGCACGTAGACACCTTGGACCTCGTCGATGTGGTTGCCGGTGACAAAGCTCTTGGGCAGCAAGATCTTGCCCTTATAGTGTTCCTTGAGTGCGGCCGTGACGTCGTCGCGCCCGAGCTTAAACGGAATCACCAGGTCGGGCGAGAAGTCGCCAGAGAGCTGGCCGGGCGCCACGGCGGAGTTACCGCAGTACGGGCAGGTGGTGACGGCGACGGTGCCGTCGGACACGAGCTCGGCGCCGCACGACGAGCAGATGTAGCCGGCGTTTTGGGCGAGCTCCTGCACCGCGTCGTCGGCAGCAGGTTTGGGAGCTGCGGCTGCGGCATCGGCTTTGGCATCTGCCTTGTCCTGGCGCTCGCGATAGAGGGCCTCGACTTCTTCGACTTCAAAGCGTGAGTCACAGTAGTCGCAGACAAGCTTTTGCTCGGCGCTGGCAAAATGCAGGGGACCACCGCAGGCGGGGCACTGATAGTTAACGCTCTCGAAGGCCATGATCGGTCCTTTCCGTGCCGGAGGCTATGCGCCGATGGCGCCGCCGCAGTATTCGCAGCGCCCACTGGCATCGGGAATGGTGGTGGCTCCGCAGAAGGGGCAGGTCACCGCGGTCTTGGGGGCCTTGGCGGCCACGACGCTGTCGCGCGTTTCCTGGCGCAGCTGTACCAGCGCGTCGCGAACTTCGGTTGCCTGCCGCTTGGCCTCGCGGTATTCGATGGAACCGCGCTGATCGATGGTGGAGTCGTTCACGCGCAGGTTGATCTCGGTAAAGTACGGCGTGTTGACGTGGATGGTCAGATTGAAGTCGTAATCCAGGTCGTAGCGCGGCGGGTCATAACTCTCACGCTCGCCGTCCTTGGTCTCACGATAGATCTCGGTGCGGTGCTCATCGATGTCCATGTCGCAGCCGAGTACCTGAGAGAACTCGATGATGTCGGGGTTGGCGTCACGCCAGCGCGTCTGCGAAGTAATGATCAGCAGGCCCGCGTCCTCGTCGAGCATAATATTGGTGCGCCCGGCCGAGAGCGTGCGCGTGGGGTTGAACGATGCCAGGCGCTCGGCATTGGCCTCGCGATAGGCGAGCTGCTCGCGAATGTCGTCCGCGGTGCTAGAGCGATAGCCTCCAAAGAAGGGAGAGAGCTTGCCGACGCACTCTTTGCACAGGTAGCCTTCGTTGATCTTGGTCTTACCTAGAAGTCCCAGCTCGGTACCGCAAATCGCGCACTCTTTCTTCTCGAACATCTTGTCAAAGAAGCCCATGGTTGCCTCCCATCAACAGGTAGCGTGTGTCACTTTTGATGATGGGGGAGCGCACGATCTTTCACGATACCCAGACGGCTCAAGAGGTCTCCACAACTGGGACACATGGCCCATTTTTCATCCCCAAATAACTTGCGGTGAAATAGTTCCTAAATGGCGGCCTTAGAAGGCCAAACAGGAACTATTCCACCGCAACTTCTGGGTAGTCATTGGGGACGTACTTAAATGAGTGGCAGTTGGGGGCACTCCATGTCGAATGTGGGTGTCGCCGCTTACTACGCGACGGTGATGGCGACTTGGGCGTAGCGGGTGCAGGGGCGCTCGGTGCGCGTCTGCACGCTGAGGGTGAGCACGAAGCGGTCACCGGGCTGCGCATCGGCGGGCACGGTGAACGTGGCGTCCGCCGCGCATTCCTGCCACAGCGACAGGTCTTGGGCACCTGCATAGCTCGTTGGTCCCATGGCGACATCCCAATGCGCATCGAAGCCCTTGCCATCGGGGTCGACGATGGTCGCTGCAAGAGCAACGCGCTCGCCGGCCGCGGCGCTCATGTCGCCCGTGACCTCGGCAACATACGCCGGATGCGAGCAGTCCGCGGGGCCATGGGCGCACCACTGCGCACGAGCGGCGAAGTCTTCCTGATAGGCGCGCAGATGGGGATTAGGATTGCCATCGACGGGCGTGCCTATGGCTGCAAAGCCGGCAGGTGCGTCCGAGTCGGGATGCCCGTCGAGGAACATGCGGCCGAGCAACGTGTCAAAGTCGCGGTTATCGATGCCGCGCAGGCCAAACGGCAGCAGCGGAATATAGGTCATCGAGTCGCCCTCGGCCATAAAATCGCCGCGCTCAAATTGCATCGCGGGCATGCCTTCTAAGCCCCAATCCAAGCGGGCATGCTTGCCAAACTGGAACCTCTCGGGCTCGTTTTCGTACACCTTGCCATCGCCATAGAGCATATAGCGCGCCATAAGGGGACCGTTGCCCTGCGTGAGATTTTGCTCGGGCCAGGGAGCCTGAAAGAGCGGCAGCGTATCGGGCTGAGCCATCTTGGCATCGACATAGCCGCCATACATATAGGGCACACACCAAAAGATGAGATCGGGGAAGAGCTCATGCCCATGGTCGAGCCAAGAATTGTCCTGCCCCACACCATCGGCAACGCCCATCACGCGCACCTTCTGATAGACACGCTGCTGCACGAAAGGCCATTCGGGCGTATCACGATAGCGCTCAGCAATGCTCATGAGCGCACGAACAATGGTATTCATGCCGCCCCAGCTGAGCAGCCACAGCGTGCGCGGATCATCATCCAAAATCGCCTGAGCAATTGCGCGCGAGCCCTCAGTCTCCTCACGCACATCGCCCTCAAAAGCAACATTGCCCACAAACGTACGCTCAATCATCTGAGCAGGCGAGGGAAACGACGGCTCGCTGGCAGCAGCCGCATTAGCCTGCAACTGCGGCCAAGCCTGGGCATACTCATTGCTCCAGAGACTCTCGATCCAATGCTCAGGAAACGGTCGATACTCAAGAAGCTCCCCAGCTGTGGGATCAGGCTCATGAGGCACAACATCCCACTCATAAGAGCGACGCCCTTTAGTCCGCCAATGAGGATTCACCTCGCCGAGCGTATGAACCCCATCCCCAAGAAAGTGATACTGCGAAGCCGTATACACCACAGCCTGAACATCAAGTACATTAAGATACAGAGCCAAATGAAGGAGCGAGTTCATATCATCGACTTCCATATCAGTAGTAACAATCACCCGAGTTAAATCGCGAGTCATAAGAAAGCTCCAACCAAAATCATTTCAGCCAGTTACGCGCAAGGCAAGACGGGACCCCCGCCGGTTGCACAGCGCGAAGCGCGTGGTGCAACCGGGCCGCATGCCCGAGGACATTTTCAGAGGTAAGCCCTCGGCCCCGTGATGGGATAGATTACCTGTCGACCCTGGCCGACCACTCCCAGCAGCCCACCGGCTCGCCGTCGATAAGTACGTTGCCCCCGTCGAAGTCTTGATAACACATGTCGTTGAATTGGTGGATCCACACGCCATGGTTGAACGTCTTCTTGGGCGAGCCGTCGGCCTCGCGGTAGCGCCCGGTCAGGTCCTCGACATGGCTAAAGTAGGTGAGATGCACGTTGGCGCCGGCAGCGCGCAGGCGAGCCGTGAGCGGCAGCACGGTCTCCTGCGGTATCACGAGCTCATCGCCCTTGGAGTGCGTAAACCACAGCGGTGTCTTGGCAAGGGCAGCAACGTCCTCGTCCGTGGCGTTGTACCACGGCGCGCAGCAGGGAAGGCCCGCGGCGAAGAACTCGGGGTAGTCGGCGCACAGGCGCAGCGTCATAAAGCCGCCGTTGGAAAGGCCAGCGACCACGATGCGGTCGGTGTCGATGCGGTCGGCATGCTCGGCGACAAACTCGTCGATGAGCGCCTTAATGACGGGGGAGTAGATGCTCTGGTTGGAGTGGCCGAGCTGCTCAGTGCCGTTGTCCATCCAAAACGTGGGCGACTGCGGCACGAGAACCCAGGCAAAGCCGCCAAAGTAGCGCTGGATCTGCGCCTGGCTGATGGCCGTCACGCGGTTGCCGATATAAGCGCGCGTGGCGCCCTCGCCTTGCGTAGCGCCCTTGCCCTCGCCAGCGCCGTGCAGGTACACCACGAGCGGGGCCTTCTGGGGCACGACTGTCGTTTCGGGCGCGAAGGGGTTGAAGCAGGCGGAGTCCTCGGCCTTAAAGCTGGGCTCAAAGAAGCCGTACTCGAGCGCGATGCCGTTGACGGCGGTCTTTTGCGTGGCATTGCTCCAGCCCTTGAGCGCGGGACAGATGTCGCCGCGGCAGGTGTCAAAGACCAGGCCGCAGGTTGGATCGTCACCGTCATTGCCGGGAAGGGCCGCGAGCTGCGTGATGCGCAGCTGGTCGTCGAGCAAGCGCGAGCCCATCACGCTGCCCTCGATCTTCTTGGTCAGGCGCTGCTCGGCGATCTCGAGCGCCACATGGGTGCCAAAGGCGAGCTTGCGTCCGCACTCATCGCACGGATGGGCGGCGAGGACGTCGACATAGCCTACGGAAGGTGCGGCGTGGTCGGCGCCGCGCTCTTTGCGCATCAGGATCTCGCCCGTGCGTTCATGGCGCTCTACATATATATGGAAGGTGCGCGCATCGATATCGTTGGCGCGAACGGTGCACGGCAGGTCGAGCACGACTTTGCTGATCCAGGGGCCAAAGTCTCCCAGCGTGGTGACGGTTGCGTAGGTGCACGATTTGAGTTCCATGAGCTGCCTCCTCTGCGCCGCGAGTGGTAAACACCAGCGGCAATACAACTTAAACATGTTTAGTTTAATGCAGAGCTACAGAACAGACAGATGAACTCGGTAAACGGTCAAAATGAACACTCAACAAATTACTAAACATTCGTTTATCACCATTTAGCAGGGCTTTTGTTGATGGGTCAACAAAGAATAGAGGTGTTTACCAAATTAAAAGACCACGTAAATAGGCATTTAGTAGCAGAGCGTCAAATAGACAATCCCTTACCGTTTAAGTACGTTCACCCCCGATTTCCTACCGTTCACCGGACTACAGACGGCAAAATTGCCACAAATTAGACGTTCCGTGTAAACTAAAGCCCGTAAACGTTCAGTAAACACATTGTTTACGACAGCGTATCCAAGGGTTCGGTGGCCGTAAGGGGTTATAGTCGCCGAGTCAAAGGCGTGCCTACGCCCAAACGAGTAGGCACACGATGATATGGGGAGGGGTCCCATGGCAGTAGATAACAAGCAGATTGCCACCGATGTCCTCGAGCTCGTGGGCGGTGCGGAGAATGTTTCCGTCGCCACCAACTGCATGACGCGTCTGCGTCTGACGCTCAAGGACAACAACAAGGCCGACGTGGAGAAGATCAAGAAGGTCAAGGGTGTTCTGGGTTGCCAGTTCGCCGGCAGCCAGCTCCAGGTCATCATCGGCCAGAACGTGCCCAAGGTGCTCGCCGAGTTCGTCGCCATGTCCGGCGTCAAGCAGGGTGCCGCGGTCGACGAGAACCTCGATGCTCCCAAGGAGAAGTTCGAGCTCAAGAACCTGCCGAACATCATCCTCGACTATCTGTCGGGCTCCATGACCCAGCTGATCCCGCTGCTCATGGCCGGCGGTCTGTTCCGCACCATCGCTGCGGTCCTCGGTCCCACCATGCTCGGCGTTCTCTCTGACACCGATCCGACCTACACGTTCCTCTACACCACCCTGTACGAGGCCACGTTCACCTTTATCCCCATCTACCTGGGCTATGCCGCCGCTAAGAAGCTCGGCGCCTCCCCGGTTCTGGGCATGCTCCTCGGCGGCGCCCTCATGGCCCCGTCTGTCGTGAGCGTCGCGACCCAGGAGGGTGGCGGAATCATCTCCGTCTACGGCATCCAGATCGCCGCTGCCAACTATCAGCAGTCCGTCCTGCCGATCATCCTTTCGGTGCCCGTCCTGTACTTTGTCGAGAAGTTCTTTAAGAAGGTCATGCCCGACGTGCTCTCCACGGTCTTCACGCCGTTCTGCACCATGATCGTTACCATCCCCATTGCCTTTATCGTCCTCGCCCCGCTCGGCAACGAGATCGGTAGCCTCATCGCTAACGCCCTCTTCGGTCTCGCTGACATGGGTGGCGTCGGTATCCTGATCGTCATGGCCGTCCTCGGCGCCTTCTGGCAGCTCTTCGTGGTCTGCGGCATGCACATGCCCGTCATCCTGCTCGCTCAGGTTCAGATCATCGCTGCCGGCTACGATCCCTTCGTCTTCGTTTCCACCAACTGCGCTATGGCCGCTGTCTGGGGCTGCGCCTTCGGTGCCTTCCTCAAGATGAAGAACCCCGACGAGAAGGGTCTCGCCCTGGGCTACGTCATCTCCGCCATCGCCGGCGGCGTCACCGAGCCCGCGCTCTTCGGTATCCTCATGCGCTTCCGTCGCACCATGTTCGGTATGTTCATCGGCGGTGCCATCGGCGCCGTGTTCTCCGGCCTCATGGGTGTTACCTACTACCTCGCCGGTGGTGCCTCCAACTTCCTGGTCTTCACCAACTACCTGCAGGGTGGCCAGATGAACACCGTCTGGGCTATCGTCGGTATGGCAATCTCCTTTGTCATCGCCGCTGCCGTCGTCTTCGTCGCCGGCTTCTCCAAGGAGGAGCTCGCCGAGATGGAGGCCTAAGGCCAAGCCATTCGGTCGCATACGACCTTACCTACACGACAGGGCCCCGTCAGGCGCAAGCCCGGCGGGGCCCTTCTTGCAAGGTAGACTGGAGTGGGCAAGTGGTGTCCGCCCGCAGGGGTTTGTTAAACGGCGGGGGCTTTCGCATCAGGGGTTACCGCGAAAGCTTCTGCCGGTTCGCAATTCCTTTATCGAGCGAAAGGACATGCAGATGAGTTTGGGAAAACTGACCGTCAACGGTCGTCAGGACGGTTTTTTGTGCGAGGGCAAGCCGTTCTTTTGGTTTGCCGATACGTGCTGGAGTGCGTTTACCAGCATCCCCGAGGCCGACTGGGACTACTATCTGACCCGCCGCGCCGAGCAGGGCATGAACGTGCTGCAGATTAACACGCTGCCGCAGTGGGATCGCTGCTGCCCCGATCTGGGGATTTGGCCCTATGCCAGCGAGGATGGCGTGCGCTTTGATTGGTCTCAACCCAACCAGGCGTATTGGGATCGCGCCGCCGCCATGTGCCGCGCTGCCGTCGAGCACGGCATTCGTCCGGCGCTCGTGCTCATGTGGTGCAACTACGTGCCCGGTACCTGGGGCGCTAAGATCGCCGAGCGTTGCGGTGCCGAGGTTATGCCGCGCGAGGAGGTCCGTGCCCACGTTGCCCGCGTCGTCGAGAACCTGGGCGAGTTCGATCCCGTCTATGTGGTGACGGGCGACACGGACTTTGCCGGTGACGAGGCGATTGCCTATTACGAGGATGCGCTCGACGAGGTTGCGAAGCGCGCGCCCGAGGCCCTGCGTACCATGCACATCAATCGCGGTAACCGCACGATTCCCGCGCAGTATTTGGACCGCCTGGACTTCTATATGTTCCAGCCCGGCCACAACTACGAAGGCCAGCCCGAGGCCTGGCACCTGCCGCAGGACTTTATCGCCAGCTATCCCAAAAAGCCGATGGTCAACTCCGAGCCCTGCTACGAGCAGATGGGTGCGTCGCGCAACGTGTACTGGCGTTTTACCGCGCAGGACTGTCGCGCGAGCGTGTGGTCTTCGATCCTTGCCGGCGCCAGCGCGGGCGTGACCTACGGCGCCCACGGCGTTTGGAACTGGCAGACATCGCGCAGCCAGGGTTCGGTGCTGGGCGAGGGCTTTGACATGCCGTTCCGCTGGCAGGAGTGTCTGCAGTTTGCGGGCGTGTGGGATTTTGCCGCCATCGAGCACGTGCTTGCCGGCCTGGGTGCCACGGCTAGCGACGACGCTCTCGCCGTTATCCCGGCACAGGAGCTGCTCGATGACGCGCGCGAGTCCATCCGTGTGGCGCGTATTGGCGAGCGTGTCGTCACCTATCTGCCGCGCACCACGGCACTTACGTTTAAGCTCGATAGTGCGCGCGGCTGGTCGGCGACGGCCCTCGACATGGAGGCCAAGCGTATCGCCAAGCTGCCCGTTCGCGACAATGGCGACGGCACCGTGCGCGTGGCTCAGCATTCCTTTGAGCACGACGCCCTGGTGATCCTGACGCCCGAGCACTAACGCTCGAGCTTCGATCCCGAGTTGCTCCCTCGGCCCGGGCACCTCCCTCCCTTTTCCGATATCAACAACCCAGTCCCCTTTATATGTTGCGGTGGAATAGTTCCTAAATGACAGCCCGGGCCGGTCAAACAGGAACTATTTCACCGCAACTGCTGTTGGGGCATTTGCGCCGGATGCGTAACAGTTCGGGCATTGCGTGGATACTAAGACCCATTCTCCATTAAAATGGTTTTCCGGACATCTAAGCGGGTGGGGGTTACCATGAGGGACCTGGGAGACACAACCGCATATTTGCGCCGGGGCATACGGGAGATTCTGTGCCTGGCGCTTTTCTTTTCACGTTTTTGGCCGACGAGTACCTCTTTGACGTGCGCGTGGCCGAGTTTGTGCCGGCGAACGAGGTCGTTATCTACGAGAGCATCGTCGTCGGCGCGAGCGTGATTGGCTATTTTGTGCGTCCTCTCCTGTACTATCGCCGTCCCCAGGCAATCGATGCAACGAGCGATATGACGGGCGTGCTGCTGGTGTCGGCATTGCTGCTGTTGATCATGGCAGTGCAGTTTCAGGTCGTGATTGCTGGCGGTCTGGTGGCGTGCTGCGCCTTGGGCTACTGCGGATCGACCGCCCATGCCAATCTGGCGCGGCGTTTTGCGCAGACGCCTTGTTTGGCACGTGCCGTGGCGGTTTCTTATGCTGCGGGCATTTTGGTACAGGTGCTCAACCATATGGTGATGCCTGCGGGCATCCCTCAACAGTTTGCCCTAATCGCCTGTGCGATTGCGCTGGTTGGGCTGCTTCACGGTACCCGCCGAGCTAAATTGCGTGATGAGTCTGCGCCCGAGTTCGAAGCCGAGATTGCCGAGCTATCGGTCGATGCGTCGGAGCATGGCGCCAAGTGGCGCGATAATCCCGAGGCAAAGGCGGCCTTCCAAGGTGCCGTAGTGCGCTTGACGGTGGCGACCGCCTGCCTTACCGGCGTATTCGCGGCTCTCAACGCCGGTCTTACGACCTCGCATGCCGCCGGCGCCATCGATCTGGGCGACTGGCCGCGCTTGCTGCTGGTTGTGAGTGCACTTGCCGCCGGCGCCCTGTATGACCTGCGCGGACGCTCGTATATGAATATCATCATGACGTGCGCCGCCATGTTGTCCACGCTCTCGTTCTTCGTGCTTATCACCGATGGCAACGGAGGTAATGCGCTCGCCGCCACGATTATCTTTTACCTGGGCACGGGCTTTTTCGTGGTGTTCTTCACCGCGAAGTTCGCCGCGATTTCGATGTATGCGCGCTGGTCGTATTTGTGGCCGTGCATGGGCCGCGCCATCAACAACATTTGCTCAATGCTTGTGACGGCGCCGGCGGTGGCGATCATCTCGAGCCAAAACGTGCTGATGGCGGTGGGCGTCGTACTCGTGCTGTTTGTCGGCATTGCGATCTCGCTGCTGGGGCAGTTTGGACAAGGTGCCGAGGGCGAGGCTGCGCACAGCGGGCTGGCGCTTGCCACCGACGATCTTGGCATGGGCCGTGCGCCCGATCAGGCCGATGCGGTGCCCCTGGAGACGCCGGAGCTTTCGTTTGACGATCGACTCGACGGCTTTGTAGCCGCCTTTGGGCTTACGAAGCGCGAGCGCGATGTGCTGGAGGCGTTGGTCGTTTCGGATGACAGCGTGCAGGACGTAGCGGCGGCGCTCTTCCTTTCGCGCTCTACGCTCTATCGCCACATCGCCTCGATCAACAAAAAGACCGGTGCCGCCTCGCGCGTGGCGCTCATCAACTTCTTCTGGTCCTGGACACCCCAAGACTAGCCAAAACCACCACGAAGGGGACAGGCACCTTTGTGGTGGTTTTACCTGCAAAAATATGAATATGAGACATTTGTCACCTGCCGTTTTGGCGCTCAAAGGCATATGAATGTGATGTTGAGCGAAGCAGAACGGAAGGAGTGCGTCTATGGCGTCTCGGGGTTGCGCGTCTAATAAAATTGCGGGCGCGCTTATCGCCGTGGTTGTTGTTGCCGCGGCGGTGACACTCATGCGAGCTTACGGCGCCGGCACCCATGGCGCTCAGGGAAAGACTGCCGCACAAGCGTCGCTCAATGATTGTGCCGCCGCTCCGGTGGCGGTCAGGCTTATCGAGGACGGAGAGGCACGGGCGGTCTATGAGACCGACGATGCCGAGCTGGTCGCATCGACCTTTGCCGCGCTCGACGGCTGCATCGTGGGAGATGAGGTAGATGAGCGGATGAGCGACGCCGGTTGCACGCTCGTTTTTGTCTATGCGGACGGCTCGGAGCGATCGGTGGAGCTCGAGGGTAAGAATATCGTGCTCGACAAGACGGCATATCGCCTCGACGGTGCCGAGGAACTGTGGCGACAGCTTGCCGCCATCAAGAACGGCCAATGAAATGAGGGATGTACGGGATGAGTGACTTGAGATTCTGTCCGGCGTGCGGAGCGCAGCTGCCTCGGGTCGCCGGCGTGCCGGTGCGATTTTGCCCGGGCTGCGGCGTCCGGCTTGAGGACATTGCATGCGGCCCGGATGCCACGGGGTCTGTGAATGATGCGGCTGACAATGATGGCGCGGGTGAAGGTTGCGAGCCGAGTGTGGCCGTGCCGGCAGATGTGCCAACGCGGAGTGCCGAGGCGGCGTCGCCGTCTGGCGGTACAGCCTCGGCGGATGCTCCCCGCGCCGGCGACCTTGAGCTCCATACCGCATGCGATGCTTCTGGCGGTCAGGCGCTCGCGCAGGTGGCGTTGCCGCGGGGCTGGCGTATCGAAGAGGCGCATCTTGAGCGCAGCAGTAGTTTCGACTGCCCGATTTCAGTTGGCGTGACGGCGGCAGGCCCGGCGGGCGAACGCATCATGTATCGCTCCGAGCTCTGCTACGTGGACGCGGGCGCCGTTGCCAAGCGTATCCCCACGCAAACCGAGCGCAAGGCGTTTGTGCACGTGGAGGCGGCGTGCGACGAGCTGGCTCAAGCCTGCGCGACGCAATTGGGCGCACGGGCGGAGGTTGTGGCCGAGCAGCCGTACCCATCGAGCGCGGCGGTCGATATCGAGCACGAGCGTGCCCGCGTAAAGCGCGAGGCTGCAAACGACTTTGCGATTCAGGGCTTTTCGATGGAACCGAGCGATGTGGTCTATGAGTGCCGTATGCGCCGATATCGGCTCGCGGGCGCCCCGGCGCCTACCGAGCTTGCGGTGGCGGCAAAGGTCGAGGGCTATGTGGCCTCGATCGGCGGAGTCGCGGGCTCCGTGGGTAAAGGCGTTGCCGCCGGGGCCGAGGCGCTGCTGGGCGTGGGCCTTTCGAGCGGGCTGATCGGCGGCGTTCTGGGCAAGCGCCTGCGCGAGCGCCAGACGGCTGCGGCGGCGGGTCAGCGCGCCGCGAAAGATCAGGCTCCGGATCAGGGCGATTGCCCAGACGGGGCGCCGTTCAAGCTGGGCGCGGCAGACCTGTTGCAGTGGCGTATCAGGGACAGCTTCTGCCTGGTTGCGCCGGAAGGCCGTCTGGATGAGGCGGCCTCTACGGCGCTTGCCTCAATGGCGTCGACCCTGCGGCTCAACCCGGAGCTTGCGCGCGAGGCATGCGCTCAAAAGCAGCAGATGGTGCTCGAGCAGCGTCAGCGCACGCAGATGAACATCGCCCAGCAGCAACAGCAGTTCGCAGCCTGGCAGCAGATGCATGCCTCGCAGCAGGCGGCGTTCGACAGCTACCAGCAGGCCTGGTTTGAGCGCAGTGATCGTCAACACGCCGCGAATATGGCCGCCTGCGCAGCCAATTTCTCCAGCGCAGGTGTGGGAACGGGCGCGGCCTCGTATTCCGATGCCATTCGCGGAGTCAACCATTACACCAGGCCCGACGGTACCGATGTCGAGGTTTCGGTGATGGCGGACCAAGCTTGGGTGAACGGCTCGGGTGACGTGATCGGCACGCGCGATGGCTTTGAGCCCGGTTTTGGCTGGACGGAGCTGCCCCGTCAATAGCGTGAGTGGGCTATGGGTGGATCGGTGTCGAGGCGTTGCTCGGCACTGTGATAAGAAACGGGAAAGGAACAACGATGAGGGAGACGGTTATTTCGCGCACGGCGTTTGTCGCGGCGGCGGGAACGGCGTTGCTGACGCTTGCGGGATGCGGCGGACAGCAGGCACAGGACACGACGGGTTTTAACGACGATCGCCCGGTAAAGGACAAGATGGATGCGGGCTCGTCATCGGGTGATTCCGGTGATGCGGGCGGCGGTGCGGACACAGACAGCGGCTCGGCGGACGCGTTCGATACGTGGTCGGATGACTGCTGGGATGCGCACCGCAACATCAGCATCGCAGCGTTGCTCGAGCTTAAGGGCTGGCAGTTGCAGGAGTTTGCGTCGCAACAGGGTTATACCTGGCAAGATGCGCTCGAGATGTACGAGAACGAGGCAGGTCGCGTGCTCAGCGTCTGCAATATCAGCAAGGATGGCGCAACCGAATGGCTCGGCGAGGATGAAATCGGAAAGCTCGACAAGGGCGGCACCGGGAGTACCGTGATGTTTACGCTGCAGCTTGCGGGCTATTCGAGCTGCGAGGATGTTATCGCGGGCTTTTCCGTTCCGGTTGAGGACCGCGCGCAGATTACCTCGGGCTCGTGGATTGCGTGCGTCTACGGTTCCAACATGGCGCGTCACGTTGCCATGGTGAGCCAAATGGAAAACGGCGACTACCGCCTGGACCTCATTACCGAGGAGGCCATCAAAACCGGTACGTTTACCCAAGGCGGCGGTGCCCCCACGATTAACGAATTTTGGCAGGAGAAGACCGGGCGCGCGCTCGGCTAAGTGCGATGCGGCCAATAGCATAGCGAGGGACGAACATGATGAACGAGATGACGATGAGCCGTGCGGTCTTTGTGGCGGGCGCGGGCGCGGCGGCTTGCGCGCTGGCTGGCTGCTCGGGCGGTTTGGGCGGCGCGGGTGGCGCCAAGGCGGCGAGCACGGCGGATGCCGCGTGTGTGGACGACAACGCGAACGTTACGGTCTATGCCGCTATCAACCTGGGTGGCGCCGATCTGGTGCGCCTGCTCAAACATCAAAAATATGAGTGGCAAGGCGAGAACGTGGGCTACGGCGCCGTCGATGACGCGGGATTTTTCGCCTTTACCTTTTCCAAAGTTTCGGACGATGTGGACGAACTTGCGAACAGCGCGACACCGCTTTCGGAGTCCGAGTACGAGGAGCTTGAACCGGGCGGCGGAGACGAAAACGTCGCGATTCTGCTCTCGGTGGGCGGCTATACGAAGGGCGAGCGGGCGCTCATCGGCGCGATTGGCGATGCGGCGATGGTGCAGGAGAAATGCACGATCGATGATACCCAGTATTGGCTGGTCAAGGCGCTTGACGGCCACCGCTACGTGATTATGGCCAACGACACCGAAGACGATGGCGATAGCGCTCATGACATCTATATCTACAATGAGGCTTTTATTCGAACCGGCTACTTGAGCGGCGGCGACCAGATCGATATCGATGAGCTCTGGAGCCGCCTGACCAACGCCTCGTAACGCTCCAAAACCACCACAAAGGGGACAGGCACCTTTGTGGTGGTTTTGCCTTAGGGCTGTCTGTTACAGCAGTTCGCCGTGGCGGGCTATGAAGCGGCGCTTTGTCAGCTGGGTCAGCGCAATATAGGCGGCGACGATGCCGATGAGCAGCGCAAAGAAGCTCGGCGGCAGCGGCATGAGGCCCAGCGCGCCGGCGATGGGGCTTGCCGGCAGCCAGGTGACAAGTGCCAGGCCCAGCACGGTGAGCACGCACAGCGCAGGTGCGGCGTGGTCGCGCGGGCTTGGCAGGCGCGGGGAGCGCAGCATGTGGATCACGAGCGTCTGCGACCACATGGACTCGACGAACCAGCCACTCTGGAAAATCGCCGCAAAGGTCGCCATGCCGGCAACATTGCCCGCGGCGGCAAGCTCGGACCAGCTCGCGCCCACGGCGGCGGGGCACACCGCAAAGAAGAGCGCGGCGAAGGTCACGATGTCAAACAGCGAGCTCACAGGGCCCAGTTCGAGCATAAAACCCTTGATGGACGCGGCGTCCCAGGCGCGCGGGCGGGCAGTCCAGGCGTCGTCGACGGTGTCCCACGGCAGCGCGATGCACACGATCTCGTAGACCAGCGACAGCAGCACTAGCTGCAGGGCGCTCATGGGCAAAAACGGCAGGAACAGGCTCGCGACGGTCACGGACAGCACGTTGCCAAAGTTGGAGCTCACCGTGGTCTTGAGGTACTTGAGCAGGTTGCCGTAGGTGCGACGGCCTTCGATGATGCCGCGCTCGAGCACGCCCAGGTCCTTCTGCAGCAAGATGATGTCAGCGGATTCCTTGGCGATATCGACGGCGGAGTCGACCGAGATGCCGCAGTCGCTCGCACGCATGGCGGCGGCGTCGTTGATGCCGTCGCCCATAAAGCCCACGGTATGGCCGAGCACCTCGCGCATGACGCGCACCAGGCGTGCCTTCTGCAGCGGCGAGAGCTTGGCAAAGAGATGCGTCTGCTCGGCGCGCTCCGCCAGCTCGGCGTCGTCGAGCGCGTCGATCTCGGAGCCCAGCAAAACGTTGCATGCGTCGATGCCGATCTGTTCGCAGACGGTGGCGGCGACACGGTCGTTGTCGCCGGTCAGGACCTTTACCGCCACGCCCTTGGCCTCGAGGGTGGCGACGGCGCCCGCGGCGCTCGCTTTGGGCGGATCGAGGAAGGCCAAAAAGCCCATCAGCACCATGTCGCACTCGTCGGCGATGCCAAACTCGCCCACGGTGCGCGGGTTGGTCTTCTGCGCCACGGCGATCACGCGCAGGCCTTCGGCGTTGAGCCCTGCCACTTGCTTGCGAATCTGGGCTAGTTTCTCGTCGGTAAGCGGCCGGGCGGTACCGTCGGCCTCGACAAAGGAGCAAATCTCGAGCATTTCCTCGGCAGCGCCCTTGGTGACCATCTGGGTCTTGCCTTGGGCATCGGCGACAACCACGCTCAGGCGACGGCGCGAGAAGTCGAAGGGCACCTCGTCGACCTTGGTGTAGCGGTTGCGCAGGCTCTGGCCCAGCATGGAATCGGGCGTGACGGCCGAGGGCGTCACGTCGGCGCGGTCGATCACAGCCAAGTCGATGAGGTTCTTGAGGCCCGTCTGGAAGAAGCTGTTCAAAAACGCATGGCGCAGCACACGCGCGTCCTCGTTGCCGTCGGTGTTGAGATAGCGCTCGAGTACGATACGGTCCTCGGTGAGGGTGCCGGTCTTGTCGCAGCACAGTACGTCCATGGCGCCCAGGTTTTGGATCGCGGGAAGTTCCTTGACGATGACCTGGCGGCGGGCGAGGTCCTTGGCGCCCTGCGACAGGCTCGTGGTCACGATGACGGGCAACATTTGCGGCGTGATGCCCACGGCCACGCTCGTGGCGAACAGCAGCGCGTCGATGGCGTTGCCCTTGGTGGCGGCGTTGATGGCAAAGACGGCCGGTGCCATGACGAGCATCAGGCGCACCAGGAGCATCGAGACGCTCGAGACGCCGCGATCGAACGCGCTTTTCTCGCCGCGCCCGTTGAGCATCTTGGCGATGCCGCCCAGGTAGGTGTCCGAACCGGTGGCCACGACAAGCGCCATGGCAGTGCCGTTTTGCACGGAGGTGCCGGTAAAGACGATGTTCTTGCAGGCAGAGAGCGGCAGTGCGGATCCGTCGGCACCCTCGATGACGGTGACGGCCATGGCCTTCTCGACGGCTTCGCTTTCGCCGGTGAGGGCGGACTCAATCACAAAGCCGCCCGATACCAGCAGCATGATGCCGATGACGATGACCGTGGAGGGGTCGCGCTGCGGCTCGGGCACGGCGAGCACGTCGATGTAGAGCGAGACCAGCGCGAGCGCGGCGAGGATGCCGGCGAAGGGGTCGACAAACGCGTCGGCGATGCGGCGGGCAAGCGTCTTGGTCGGCGCCTCGATGGTGTTGGGGCCGGCGGCGTCCAGGCGCTCGGCGGCCTGATTGGCGGTGAGGCCGTCTGCCGTGGCGTCGAGCAGCACGAGGGCGTCCTCGGCGTTATGGGTTGCGGCAAAGATGGTGTTCTTGGCAAGGCCGGTGTGAGCGGCAGGGCGCGCCGTGCGGCGGCGCTTGGAGATGGCTTCGAGTACCGTGGCGGTTTTGAGCATCAGCATAGGGTCCTCCTTGTTAAAGGGGGTTAGCGTACGTGTCGTATTTGCTTCAAAAAACCTAGATGTCGCTCACGTCATGCTCGCGAACCACCACAAAGGGGACAGGCACCTTTGTGGTGGTTTTGGCGATCGGTTGGTGGCGCTTATGCGGATGCGGAGTCCTCGAGGCGTGCCGAGGGCGACATGCAGGTTTTTCGACTATGACTGCCTTCCATGGCACACCTCCTTAAGGTCGTGCGCTGCGCGCTTTGGGTATCTCGTACCCGTTTCAATCCGCCGGTATTCTTGACGAGGGGGTTTGCCGTGTCAACCCCATTGTTCGGAAAACCATCGTCCCTGACAAAGCCCTTACAGAGTGTCGTGGCTCCAAAGCGCGCCCGCAGCGACGCCCTGCCTGCGTTAAACTGGAGGGCACGTACGCGATTACGAGAGGAGCCCGCATGGAGGCTTACAAGCAAGAGTTCATCAAGTTTATGGTCGAGTCCGACGTTCTTAAGTTCGGCAGCTTTACGCTCAAGAGCGGCCGTCAGTCCCCGTTCTTTATGAACGCCGGCGCCTACGTGACGGGCTATCAGCTCAAGAAGCTGGGCGAGTATTACGCCCAAGCCATCCACGATAACTTTGGCGACGACTTTGACGTGCTGTTCGGGCCTGCCTACAAGGGTATTCCGCTGGCAGTCGTGACCGCCATTGCCTACCACGAGCTGTACGGCAAGGAGGTCAAGTACTGCTGCGACCGCAAGGAGGCCAAGGACCACGGCGCCGACAAGGGCAACCTGCTGGGCTACGAGCCCCAGGACGGCGATCGCGTGATCATGGTCGAGGACGTTACCACCAGCGGTAAGTCCATCGACGAGACCTATCCCAAGGTCAAGGCTGCTGCCGATGTCGAGATCAAGGGCCTGATTGTGTCCCTCAACCGCATGGAAGTCGGCAAGGGTGGCGTGACCACCGCGCAGAAGGAGATCGAGGCCAAGTACGGTTTCCCCGTCGCGAGCATCGTCTCCATGGCCGAGGTCGTCGAGACCCTCTACAACCACGAG
>JAIHVJ010000231.1 GCA_022720335.1 Collinsella sp. | reverse complement strand
TGTTTATGGTCAAATAAACGTGTACGGCGTCACCACCAAATCTGAACGGCATAAGCGTTCATATTGGACACGGACGGCGGACGGAAATGGCATCGGCGGAAGAAAAGCGCCGGTGCCGTACGGTTCCTGATAGATTCCCGAGTGCTAACAACCAACACATGGTCCTCGGGAGGAAAGGAATGACGACACCGGTGCGTATTCAACAGAGTATCAGGCAGCTCGAGACGAAAGGCCTGACGCATACGCAGATAGCTAGGGAACTGGGCGTTTCGCGGACGACCGTGGTCAAGTACGCGACCCGCGATTATTCGCCCGTTCCGCCGACCGGGGGAACTGCGAGCCGTTCCCTGGTCGCGGGCGAGTACGCGCGCAAGGCCGACGAATGGCTCGAGGCCGACCGGCGCATGCCACGCAAACAGCGGCACACCGCCCGGCGCGTACACGAGCGGCTCGTGGAGGAATGCGGCTTCGAGGGCAGTTATTCGTCGGTGCAGCGATGGGTCAAGCGCTGGCGCCAACGCCACCGCGGCGAGGCCGAGGGGTTCAGTGAGCTGGAATGGGCGCCGGGCAGCGCGCAGGTCGATTTCGGCCAGGCCCTGGCCGTGGTCGCCGGCGTGGAACGGACCGTGCATTTCCTGGTGGTCTCGTTCCCGTACTCGAACATGAGATACGTGGCCGCGCTGCCGGGAGAGACCGCGGAATGCGTGTGCCATGGTCTGAACAAGGTGTTCTCCCATGCCGGCATGGTCCCCCGCGTGCTAGTGTTCGACAACGCCACCGGGGTCGGCCACCGCAGGGCCGACGGGACCGTCACCCAGACGAGGCTGTTCTCGCTGTTCTGCGCGCACTACGGCTTCGAGACGAGGTTCTGCAACCCCTATTCCGGCTGGGAGAAGGGAAGCACGGAGAACGCGGTCGGTTTCCTGCGCCGCAACCTGATGGTGCCGACGCCGTCCGCGGAGGGATGGGACCGGCTCACGGACGCGTGGTTGGAACGCTGCGACGAGATCGCGCGCGGCGTCCACTACCGCGAGGACGTGCCGATCCGGGACCTGTTCGAGACGGACCTCGACCACATGCTCCCGCTGCCGCCGTCCATGTTCGACGCGTGCGACTGGCGCGGGGTGAAGGCCGACAGGACCGGAACGGTCACGATCGACTCGAACCGCTACCTCGCGGGCCCGAAATGGCATTCCATGCGTCTCATGGCCGGCGTGCGGGCCCTGCGGGTCGAGCTGCGTTCCATGGACGGCGAGCCGATCGTCACGTTGGAGCGCAGGTGGGGGCGCAGCCCCGACACCGCGATGGACCCGCTGTCGCTGCTCGCCATCATCGCACGCAAGCCGCGTTCGTGGGGCGAGAGTCCCATACGCTCCGACTTCCCGGAGGAGACGCGCGTGCTGCTCGACCGGATGGAGCCGCGCGAACGCGGCCTGCTGGTCGACGACATCCGCCACGCGGCCGTGGTGAGTGGCTTCCGTGCGGCCGTCATGGCCGTCGTCGAGATCGTCGCCGCGGGCAGAAGGCCCGACAGGGCCGCGATCGACCAGACGGCCAGGCGGATCGCGCAGGGCGACGGTCCCGAATCGAGGGCCAGGCTCGACACGTACAGCAGGTTCATGAGGGAGGACGGCGATGAGTGAGTCGACGGACGCCGCGGCGGGCGGACGCAGGGGCGGGCGGACCGTGAGCAAGTCCACCCCGGACGAGGTCATGGAGCTCGCATGCGGGCTGCCGTTGACCAGGAGCGTGCTGCGTTCCGTGGTCGCGGGCGCCACGCCCGGCCAGCTCGGCGTGCTGGCCGACCTGTTCAGGGCCGAGAACGCCAGCCGGACGGAATCCAGGCGCGCCAGGCTGATCAGGAACGCGGGATTCCCGTGCGTCAAGGGCTTCGACGGATACGACTGGGGCATGGCGTCGTTCCCCGCCGACTGGGGGCGCGAGCAGCTCATGGACCTCGGTTTCGTGGACCGGGCCGAGGACCTCGTGCTCTACGGCGACGTGGGATGCGGCAAGACGCACATGGCGATCGCCACGGGCATGCTGGCGTGCGAGAGGGGCATGCCGGTGAGGTTCTTCACCGCGTCGTCGCTGGTGATGCGTTTGCGGCGGGCGAGGGACGAGAACCGGCTCGACGCGGAACTGCGCGCGATAGGCCGCGCCAGGCTGCTGGTCATCGACGAGCTGGGCTACCTGCCGATCGACATCGACGGGGCCAGGCTCCTGTTCCAGGTCGTCGCGGATTCCTACGAGAAGCGGAGCGTGGTGTTCACCACGAACCTGGAGTTCGGACGGTGGGGCGAGGTGTTCGGAGACGGCGACATGGCCGCCGCGGTCATCGACCGCATCGTGCACCACGGAAGGATCGTCAGGTTCCGTGGCGAGTCATACCGCAACAGCCACTCCCTGATGAAATAAACGAAAAGAGCGGAACCAACCCGGCCGCCGGTGACGGTGTCCATTTTGAACGCCGATGGTGTTCAGATTAACTGGTGACGACACGCAGATTTATTTGACGAAAGACA
>JAIHVJ010000033.1 GCA_022720335.1 Collinsella sp. | reverse complement strand
CGCCGCGGACGGGTTGATATAGGGAGGGGGCCTGACCCCATATCGTTGGGGCCAGGCCCGATTTTGCCTCTTGACAATGTCCTGCTCATATTAAAAGGAGCGTCCCCAAGTGCCAAGGGTGTCCCCAACGACTAGTTGAATGGGGTCGGGATTGGAGCTGGGGAGGGAGCGGATTTCTAGCTCTATGCCGAGTTCTTGCAGCTCTTTGAAGGCGGCGACGTCTGTGTCGTCTACGGCAACTGTGGGCGTCGCGGGACGCTTGCCCTCCCCTGCTTGCATGTGACCGATACTGATCTTGGTAATGGGCACACCGCCCTTGACCAGCGCGAGCGCATCCGCGGGCGACGCCACCATGATGAGAATCCATTGGCGCGGCGTTGCGGTATGAATGATGTCGATGGTCCTTTGCACCGAGAAAAACCGCGTCCACACGCCCTCGGGCGCCGCGACCCTCATAGGCGCCCACTTGCGCGAATCCGCCGCAATCTCGTCGTTGACGATTAGGACGAGGTTGGAACCCATAGCCTCGTTCCACAGCTCGACGTCTTGCCCGTAAATAAACCGGTCATCGATACGCGTGAGAAGGATCTTGGGTTGAGCCATGGCAGTCCCATTCTGTTTGAGACTCGTAAGAGCGAGACATCACGTCTCCAATATTAGTGCATTTAAAGTGAGAAAAGCCGTCAGAACACTTGCACGGATGTGCGATGTCCCGTATCATAGACAGCCGTTGACGCCTCAGTTGCGTCACCACATGGCCGCCAGCGTAGCTCAGTTGGTAGAGCACCGCTCTCGTAAAGCGGGGGTCACCGGTTCGAGCCCGGTCGCTGGCTCCATTGCACAAGATAGCCGCCTTCGGGCGGCTTTTTTGTTGCCGATTCGCCCACTCGGTGGACTTCGGATTTAATGCTTAGGGGGCGGGGATTTACCAAAGTGAAATTTTAATGAAAAGAAACCCAGCTGCAACAATTGCCATGGTGAGGGCTCGAATTGGTCATATAGATTTAAAATAGCCACGATACCTTCTCTTTTGCTGGAACGATATATCTATACAAGGTTGTGAGCGGAAAACAAAAATACGTCGATTGCTATCCGACAAACGGGTCTGGAATTGCATTCACCGGCATTTCGGGGCAGATTGATACACATGTACGAAAGGGAACCTATGTGGTGCGTTGGGTTGGAGCTGCTGCAGGCCCGATATGGATTGCGGTCTTGCGCCCCGATGTCCAAATAGGTTTCTCTCTAGACGGGAAGTTGCTCATGGACGTCATCTATGACGGAGATGACTGGGTCGATCATTATACTTGGCGCCTGGTCGGCTCGAACGACAATGGGGATGTGGTGTTTGATGGACTATGTCCAAAGCATCTCCATCCTTTTGTCTCGTCGTTAATTGAGAGTTCCGCTCGTGTTGCCCCCTACAGCTCGGCATCGCTTCATGATACGGACGTTTTGAAGACCATAAGGGAATCAATTGACGATGGCACGATGAGCGGCCCGCTGTTTTCTCGGCTTGTGGGGCTAGATGAGATTGGCTCGAAACGACTGCTTGCGGGCGAAAAAGTGGAACTCACTTATCGGTCGATGATTTCAATCCTGCGGCTAGCCGATGTTCTTCGCAAATAAATGAGGCTTCCCTATTCAAAAACAGAAAACCCCGCTAAACGTGATTCCCCTAGGGAAACACGTTTAGCGGGGTCCTAGCGTGATTCCCCTAGGGAAATCACGCTATCAGACGAATAGCTCTGCCAGGCAGTTAACTACTCCTCCCAGTAAGCATCTGCAAGCAGCTTAAAGCAAATCTTCTTGACCGGCTGCGCGCCATCGCCCGAGAACTCGAGCGTGGGCATATGAGGCTCGCCGGCAACAAACAGCGCAAACTTGTCGTCAGCAAGATCGCCGGCGATCGAGGCGTCGGAATCGACCAGATCGTAGTCGTCCTTCTCGTCAAACTCCTGGACCAGCGTCAGGCTGCCCGTGGCAACCTTAAAGGCCTCGCGACCCTCAATGTCGATCTGCAGGTCGTGATAGCGCTGATGCGTCTCGTAGTGAGCCTCGGCCTCGGGACGAGTCGTGGGAGCCATGACGTTCGCAAAGACCTTGTCGCCCAGAATCGGATGGCTGCCGACCTCGAGCTCCGCCGGATCGTTCTCCTCGAGCCAATCAATCAGCACGTCGAGGCCCTTGAGCATTCCGCGGTACTCCTCGATATCGCCCAGTGCACCGTAAATCATCTAAATCCCCTCTCGGATCGTTCCTTTGGCGGCTACTCGATAAACGCGTTACCGACGCTGTTGCCACCCACATACGTCTCGACCAGGGTAAGGTCGGGATTGAACACGACAACGTCGGCGTCGCGCCCCGGCACAATGCTACCGCACTTGTCGTCAACATGAGCTAGCAAGCGATGCCGGAGCCGTCGCCCAAACTCTTACAGCTCAGTCACGACAACGCCGTTGTAGACCTCGTCCCAACGGTCCATGACCAGATGGCCAGTCATGGGATCCATGGCGTTGAGCTTGCCGCAGGTGTTGGCGGTACGCATCGTCGGTGGTAAAGCTCGTGCCCAGAAGGCCGTTGATCTCGGTCAGGTTAGGCTTGACCAGCTCGGGCTTAATTTCGGACTTAAGGGCGGCCTCGAGAGAGGCACCCGAGGTATCGAGCAGCACCTTGGCGCCGGCGTTCTCGGCAATGCCCGTGATCTTGGCATAGTAGTCTGCCTCGACACCGCGGGGCAGCGAACCCGAAATGGTGACGACGTCGGCCTTGCCCGCAAGCTCAGTAAACTTGGCGGTAAAGGCATCGAGCTCCTCGGGAGCAATTGTCGGGCCGCTCTCGAGCAGCTCGGTCTGGTTGCCGGCGTGGAGAATGTTGAGGCAAATTCGAGTCTCGCCCTTGATGGGCACAAAGTCGTTGTTAATACCGTTGGCGTCCATGAGCTCGGCCATGTAAGCGCCCATGTGGCCGCCGAGTAGACCGGTTGCCACAACGTCGTCGCCCAGCTGACCCAGAACACGGGCCACGTTGAGGCCCTTGCCGCCGGCGGTCTTTTCGGGCGTCACGCGGTTGACGTCGTCGATAACGAGCTCGTCGAGCTGATAGCGCGTATCGACAGACGGGTTCATCGTAACGGTGAGGATCATTTTTAGCTCCTTATCTCGCAGGCTCCTTGTGCCTCGCGATACGAGTCGACAAAACGGAATTACAGAATCTCAATCGTGAACGAGCGAACGACGGTCTCCTTGGGCTTGGCGACAAGGCAGCCGCGCTTATGCTCAAGTACGTCGTCCTCATCGGAGCAGGTCGAGAGGCCGCCCCAGGGTTCAACTGCCACAAAATCGCCCTCGGGCTTACTCCACACAATGAGATACGGGAAGCCCTCGAAGCTCAGGCGAACGCCCTTGTCCTCCCCCTTCTTAGAAAGCGTGACCTGGCGGCTCTCGAGCACGTCAAAGATGGTCTCCGCAAAATCGAAGAGCTCGTGCGACAGGGGCAGCGTCTTTCCCACCATGGGGTTCTTGGAGCGGTTTGCCACGTCAATCAATCCAGTCGAGGGAACGGCGGTGCAGAGCTCCGCAGCCTCGTCTTTCTCAAAGCGCAACTCGTAGTCCGTATAGGCCTCGCCCTCATCGAGCGGACACCTAAAGCCGGGATGACCGCCGATAAAGAACGGCATGTCCTCGGTTCCCTCGTTGGTCACCTCATAGGAGACGCGCACGGCATCCCCCTCAAGCGTATAACGAGCGACAAGCTTAAACGGGTACGGATAATCGCTCAGCAGCGCGGCGTTATCCTCCGAAGCCAGGCACATCGCCAACTCGTTCTCGCCTTGGCTCAGCAGCTTCCACTCCTGTTTGCGCGCAAACCCGTGGCGAGCGAGCTTTACATGATGCCCGGCAAATGTCATGGCGCTGTTGTCGCGCAAGCCTCCGCAAATCGGGAAGCAAATCGGTGCCTGGCCGGACCACACGGCGGGATCGCCCTGCCACAAGTACTCGCGACCTCCGGCCTCAATCGAGGTAAACGAACCACCAGCCGTGGACACCTTAATAGAAATCGAATCGTTGGAGAGAGCGTATTCCATTGCCCATCCTTTCGAACAACTGCTTTTTTGCTCGCAAGAACCCGTCTCGGCCCTGACCAAAGGACAAACCCGCACGTTCATCGATACGTCCGGTATCCCAGCCATGCAACGGGGTACCATACAGACATTGATGCAATTACAGCTGAAAGGCCTTCTTATGCGAACCATCATCCTCTACGCCTCGCGCCATCACGGCAATACGAAAAAGCTCGTGGACGCCATCGTCGAGGCACACCCCGAGATCGATACCCTCGACGTGAAGTCACTCGGTAAAAACGAGTATCCCAACCTGCACGAATATCATCTGATCGGTGTCGCCACGGGAATCTATTACTCCGAGATCGACAAGGACATGGCACGCGTGCTCACTAACGTGCTGCAGCCGCAGGACAAGGTGTTTGGCCTTATGACTTACGGTGGCAAAAACAAGTGGTACGGCAAGGATATCGATGGCATCTGCCGCATGAGGCAGGCCATCTTTATGGGTGTCTACGGCTGCCCCGGCTTTGATACGTGGGGACCGTTCAAACTCACCGGCGGTGTCCAAAAGGGACACCCGACCGCTGAGGAAATTAAGGGCGCCGTCGACTTCTTCGACAAGATCGAAGACGAATATGGCGACATCATTGTCGAAGAGTACGCCAAGCGTGAGAAGCGCCTAGCATACGAGAAGGAGCATCCTGCGGGAGGTCTTGTGGCCGGCGTTAAGCGCACGGCAAAGAAGATTGCTAACAAGCTGTAACTGTGAAGGTGCTATTGAGCGTTTAACCCATACGGCGGGTCCGAGCAGATTCGGGCCCGCCGTCTTTTTCTATCGTTACTCGGTAAAGGCGTTGCCGACGCTCTGGCCGCCAACATACGTCTCGACGAGGGTGAGCTCATGGTCGAACACGACAAAGTCGGCGTCGCGACCCGGCATGATGCTTCCGCACTTATCCTCGATGTGTGCAGAGCGAGCCGGCACCTCGGTTGCCATGCGAATGGCGATATCGGCGCTGGCGATGCCCCAATCGACAATGTTCTTGACGCCCTGGGCAAGCGTGAGCACCGAGCCAGCAATGCTCTTGCCGTCGGCGAGCCAGCACAGGTTGTCCTTCATGATGACGTCCATGCCACCACTGGTGTAGCTGCCCTCGGGCATGCCGCCGCAACCCAGGCAGTCGGTGATGAGCACCGTGTGCTGCCAGCCCTTTGCCTGCAGCAGTGCCTTGATGGCGGCAGGGTTTACGTGCTTGCCGTCACAGATGATCTCGGCGTAGGTCTCGGGCGTGGACATGGCAGCGCCCACGACACCGGGCTCACGGTGATGCAGGCCGCGCTGACCGTTATAGGTATGCGTAAAGCAGCTGGCACCGGCGTTGATGGCGGCGATGCACTCATCGTAGGTGGCGTCGGAGTGACCGATGCTGGTCACCACACCCTTGGCGTTCAGAGCAGCCGCATAAGCAGCGGCACCGTCGCGCTCGGCCGCCATGGCGCTCTTAACGATGCGACCACCCGCAGCCTCCTGCCACTGATCGAAGACCTCCTCGGAGGGATCGATAAGATAAGCGGGGTTCTGCGCGCCCACGTGCTTCATGGTAAAGAAGGGGCCCTCCAGGTAGATGCCCTGAATGCGAGCACCGCAGAAGTCGGGGCCGCGGCCCTCGTCCGCCTTGGCGATAGCGGCGCAGGCGTCCTTGATCTGCTCGACGCCATCGGTGAACGTCGTGGGCAGCCAGCTGGTGGTACCGCGACGGGCGAGCTCGGTTGAGCTGATATCGATGCCCTCGGGATCGTTATCGGTAGTTGAGTGGTTGTAGAAGCCATGGATGTGAGTATCGACCATACCCGGTGCGATCCACGATCCCGTGTAGTCCTTAATCTCGCAAGAGGGCTCGTCGGCCTGCCAGGCGCCAAAGACGCCGTCCTCGACCATAAGATAGCCGCCCAGTTGCGGGCCTGCCGGCAAGAAGAACTTGTCAGCCTTAATTGCGTACGTGCTCATATGCACTCCTTGCTTCTAAAGCAGTTGACTGTGGTGATGCTTATACCCAGCTCACGTAAAACAAAAAGCGCCCGCCCGCCGTTATGAGCGGACGGGCGCCCTTACAGGGGGACGCGATTAAGCGGTGAAGGGGTGAATCGTCACGCCCTTAACCACGCGGTTGACCGTGCCGGTGGGGCTCGGCGTATCGGGCGTGTTGCCCACGCGCACGGAGTTGAGCAGGCTGATAGCCTGGGCAAACATCACGAACGGCAGAGCAAGGTAACCCTCGGGAAGTGCCTCGTAGCCCTTAAAGGTGAAGGACTCACCCTCATAGACGGTGGCACCTTCCTGCTGAACGGCGATGGTGTGCTGAGCGATCTCGTCGCCACCGATCTCGTTGAGGATGTCGATGTCGTACTGACGGGTGTAGGCGTCGTTGTTGACGAACACGAAGACGAGCGTCTTATCGTCGACGAAGGACTTAGGTCCGTGACGATAGCCCATGGAGGTGTCGTAGGAAGTAGCGACCAGACCGTGAGCGAGCTCGAGGATCTTGAGCTGGCTCTCCTGAGCAAGGCCACCGAAGGAGCCAGAACCCAAGTAGGTCACGCGGTTGAAGTCGCCAGCCAGGTAATCGGCGATCTCGGGCTCACGGGAGATGACCTCCTCGCCCATCTTGGCGATGGTCTCGACCCACTCGGCCTTCTGCTCGTCAGAGGCCGTATCGAAAATAAGGGTAGAGAGCAGGGTCATGCAGGAATAAGAACCGGTCATGGCGAAGCCCTTGTCGTTGGCGCGCGGAATGAGCAGCGTCAGCGCGTTGGGATCATCGGCAGACTCAACGGCGAGCTTGCCCTCGGGAGCGCAGGTGATGTTGAGGAACTTGACGTTGTGGACGAGCTCCTTTGCAACGGCAACGGCGGCAAGGCTCTCGGGGCTATTGCCAGAGCGGGCAAAGGAAACCACGAGCGTGGGATCCTCGGCGCGCAGGAAGTCGCGCGGGGCGCTCACGATGTCGGTCGTGGCGATGGGCTTAAAGTCGTAGAGATCAGTGTTGCCAGCGTGACGCAGGTACGGGGCGCAGGTATCGCCAACGTAGTCGGACGTACCGGCACCGGTGAAGACAACGGACAGACGGCCCTCGCCCATAGCGCGAGCCTCAGCCAGAAAGGCCTCGATGGCCTCCTTGTTCTCGCGATAGATGTTGAGCGTATCACGCCAAAGCTCGGGCTGCTGAGCAATCTCGGCCGTGGTGATCTGGGCGCCGAGCTCGGTAAGCTCCTCGACACTCTTCTCGAACATTTCTAATACCTCTTTCTTTACTAAATTGTCTGATATACAAAGACTTAATCTGAAAAGTTAAATCGGGTAGTAGTCATAGGCTGTTTTTCTTTCGTTGGCACTCGTATCCGATCACAAAGTATCTCGATAGTGAGAGATTCTGTACTTGAACTTGTCCGCACGAGCCACCGAAAGCGTGAACTCGACAACATCATTTTGGGTGTTGTGAGTAGTTCGGACTATGTCCAGAACTGGCGCACCCTCACCAATACCTAGAAGCCGAGCGTCACATGGACGTGCTATACCCGCAGAGAACTCCTCATCCGCTACTCGAATTTTCTGCTGATAATCCTGCTCAATAACATCGTAAAGGGGCTTTTGTTCGAGTAGAGGACGCTTGAGTGAAATAAAGAGCCTTGCTGGAAGATAGCTACGCTCAACCATCATAGGTATACCATCTGCCATTCGTAAACGTTTGAGTTTTAATACCTTTTCACCCAAATGAATCCCCATTTGCATCGAGAGCGTTTTATCTGCTTCCATTTCACAGAACTCTAAGATGGTTGTTTCTGGCAGCCGGCCCATCGCTTTCATCTGTTCAGTAAAACTGTACGATTGGGTAAGATTTGTTGCTTGAGCTAGTCGATCGGCAACAAACGTACCGCGACCTTGTTTTCGCACAATCCGACCAAGATACTCAAGTTCCTGAATTGCAAGCCGGACAGTCGACCGCGAAAGCCCGAAACGTTCGGCAAGCTCACGTTCGGACGGAATCAAATCACCTGGCTGATATTCATGATCAATTTTTTCGATCAGAATATCTACGAGCTGGTCATATAGCGGTTGTCTGTGCCTCGTGCACGTCATGATATTCTCCACGTAATGAGCAATTGACCAATACTTCAGCCTTCAGGTAACGCACCAACATGTCCCATAAATGGGCTAATAGCGACACTACATCTCATCGTCTTCATCAATGTCAGCACTCTCGAGTTTCTTGAGATCGACTCCCTCACGACCAACGACCCGTGCGCGTTCGGCAAGTTCATCAAGCGTTGGGTCTCCAAACGCACGCGTCATAACGAGCTCCACCAGCATAGGTAGATTTGTTCCGGTGACAACGGTCACGTTATCGAGCTCAGTCGTCATTGGGATAGCTTGATTGAACGGAGTACCGCCAAGCAAATCAACAAACACCAATACGCCATCACAAGCTTGACGCATCTTGGCAATGCAGGTTCGCAAATCATCACCAAAAGTAACCGCCTCCGAGCCCGCAAAAGGAACTACCTCAAAATTAGGTTGTTCGCCGGCGACCATATCCACAGCGCTTTTCAAACCAGGTGCAAACTGACCGTGACCAGTTAGTACAAATCCAATCATTCTATCTACCTTTCTACCGTTCGCTTTCTCTAGCCATAGAACCCCTCAAAAGGGCTCTTACGACCACTGCATCATTAAAGTTTAGTGAGTATTATGTTTTATCGTGGGAGGTCTGTGAGCGTCTCTAAGCTGCTTTTCAAGGTTGCGATATCTAAGTGCTTCGCCCTTGTTCCCGCTGCTCTCATATTGATATGAAAGCAGCAGATAGAGCTTTCCGCGTAACCCAAGGTCGCTCGTATCCAGCATAGCTTCCATCTCATCGATCTTATCATGCCGACGGCAAAAGACTATGTCGTAGGTTAATTGACTGTCCGCCAAAATGCCCTTCGACACGATGGGGCGCATCTCTTCCAACATGGACGCCGCCCGCTTCCGGTCACCCGTCTTGATATAGAAATTAAAGGCGCGAACCGCAAGCTGTCGACGTTGTTTGTCGCTGCACGGCATCTCCAGCAAGTGGTCAAGCATTCGATCTGCATATGCGTCCATATCAGCAGCTTCATAGATCGTGAAACGCAGGTAATACTGCTTATACGTAGACATTACTATGCGCGCAAGTTTGCGATCGAGCAGGTCTATGCAATCTTGGTATAAGCCCAAGTTAAACAATACCTGCAATTTCATATCGAAGTATTTTTTCGCTCCTTCGGTCACAGCGAAATAAGCCACGACAACACAAATAAACAGGACGATCCAAAATGGCATTGCACTATATTCCCTTCAAGGCAGCCTTAAGGAATTAATCGAACACGATGACTGCATAACCGCCTATGAACAGCGGTGTCCGACAAAACAAAAGAGGCGCACACTCCAGGGGATATGGCGATAAAGTCGCCTTGGAGGTGTGCGCCACGTCTCAATTGAGGCTCAAATGCCGTGACAATATGGGGTATTTAGCCCTTGCAAATGATACCGAATGCACCCAAGGCAATGGACAGAACCAAGACGATAAAGATGGCCTTCGTCGAGGTCATGCCCTTCTTACCGAGGAGCCAGTATACGAAGCCGACGAGTGCGGCAGGAACCAGCTTGGGGCAAATCATATTGCAGATGTTCTGCAAGTCAACGGTAACGCCGCCGATAACAGGCTTCGCCGCAATAACGATACCGACATTGGTTGCGACCAGAGCACCGACCATAAAGACACCCATTACGGAGGCCGCGTCGGTCAACGCATTCAGGCGATCGCTCATGGTGGTGACGAGCTTCATACCCTGCTCATAGGCCATGTGGGTCTGCTTGCAGCGGAACCAGTCAACAAGGATGTTCACGACGACCCAGATGAAGATACCCAAGGGGTTGCCGTTCATGGCCATATTGGCAGCCAGAGCGCCGAAAATGGTCGGGAGCAGCGAACCGAAGATGGAATCGCCGATGGAAGCCAGCGGTCCCATGAGACCAGTCTTGAGACCGGCAACAGCCTCGAGGCCCTCAATGCCCTCCTCTTCCTCGATCGCCAAATCGATACCGGTGATGATCGTGTTGAGGAAGTTTGAGGTGTTGAAGAACGGTGCGCACTGGGCGCGGCAGGCTTCCTTTAGCTCCGGCGTGCCGTCACCGTACAGCTTGCGCAGCGTGGGCAGGATAATCCAGAGATAACCAGAGTGCTGCATGCGCTCGTAGTTCCAACCATCCTGGAAACCAAACAGGTTACGACGGTTGATCTGCGCAAGGTCGTCCTTGGTAATCTTGTAGCCAGTGGTGCCATTGGCGAGTTTCTCATTAGAGCTCATCGTCGTCGTCTCCCTCCGCAGCGCCAGCAGCAGCGACGGGACGCTGGTTGTTCTTGTAGTACAGCAAAGACAGAGCAAAGCCAATAATAGCGATCGCCAGCATCGACATGTTATTGAACATACCGACCATATCCACGGCGCCCTTACCAAGCGCACCGTTCACAGCGACGATGTTGGCGTTGAGGTTCATGATGCTCGTGAAGGCCGTACCAAACAGGGCGGCGACTACAAAGCCGAGCAGCAGGTAGGCGACGTGCTTTTTGACCGGCAGGTAACGGAGCAGAATGGCGAAGCCAACGGCGGGCAAGGCACCGCCAGCAACAGACAGACCGTCACCCAGCCACTTCCAGTCGCCGTTAAGGGCGGTGGTGATGCCCTCGACCACGCCCTGGCCAAATGCGAGAGCCAGGAAGACCGGAATCATGCGGGACAACATCCAGGAAACGGCACCGAGCAAGTAGTGTACGTTGTAGGCGCCCCAGTTCATCTTCTCGATATCGGCATCGCACATGTGACCGAAGAACGTGTTGGCGAAACGGCCGGCGATATCGGTGTAAACGAGAATGGCAGCGACAGGTACGCCGATGGCGGCAAGAGCCGTCTCGGGATTCATGCCCGCACCCACGGCAAAGGCAGTGGCGACCAGAGTGCCGGAGTTGGCATCGATACGAGAGGCGCCGCCAAAGGTACCAACGCCCAGGACGGTGAGCTGCATGCTGCCGCCGATAAACAGGCCAGTCTGCAGGTCGCCCATAATCAAACCGGTAATCATACCAGAGAAGACGGCTGAGCCGGCACAGGTGTACCAGTTCAGCTCATCCATAATCTGATAACCCGCATACAGGGTTAACAGAAGAATCTGCCACCAAGCAATCATGGTAAACTCCTTATTTAAGGTGTAACAGTTTCTACAATACCAATACGCTTATATAAACCGTGCATCCCCCTTCACGGCCTAGCGTTAATTCGACTAGAGCGTGAGAGCCTCTGGGTTATCCTGCGGCGTCAACTGAATGACAATAGGAAGATTATCGGCCTTGAGTTTGGCAAATGCGTCAAGGTCCCCCTGGTCGCAACTAATGTTGCGATTCAGCTTCTTGACCGGCTCCATTGTCGTCATATTACCGACGATGAGCTGCTCAAGCTTAACACCTTGTTCCAAAAGTCGAACGTAGACCTCAGGCTTTTTCGCAACAATGAAGAGACGTTGCGCATCATATTTGCCAGCAGTGATGTTGGCAGCGGCCTTGTCGACAGGAAGCACGGACAACTTCACAGTTGCCGGGCAAGCCATGCGAAGAACCTGCTTTTGGGTAGCATCTTGCGATACCTCGTCGTCAACTACCATGAAGCGGCTTACCTGACGGGCGTTAGACCAGAGGTTTGCCACCTGTCCGTGAATCAAGCGAAAGTCGATTCGTGCGCCTACAATCATTTCTACTCAACTCCTTCTTGTTCAAGTGTACGGATAACGGGCTCAGAGCGAAGGGAGATTTTCGCATCATACACGCCCTCTGTTTCGAACATAACGAGTTCATTGGTACCAGGGTGTAATAAACCGTGCGGAACATAGAGCGTCATGACGGGACCCTTATCCCAAAAACGTCCGACATTCGTTCCGTTTACGAATGCCACACCCTTTCCAAAACCCGTAGTGTCGATAAAGGTATCAGCCGGCTCAGATATATCAAACTTTGCGCGATAAAAGGAAGGTTGCCCCTCTACCCAGCCGGCGGAATAATCAAGATTATCGATGTTATCGAGTGACAGACAACGCATCTCCCAACCGGTAACAAAGTGAAGATCAACGCAAACTCCTGTCCTAATGCCCTTATGCTGCGTATCAGCGAGCAATTTGTGACCATAATTGACGCGACCCATATCCTCGGTCAGAACATCCAGGCGGTTGTGTTCACAGGGAAGAACGCAGTGAATATCTTCCCCGATGTGCTCCTGATACTGCGTCGCCACCTTGTCACCGTTCACAAACACCTGAGCGCGGTCGCGGGCGTCAATAACCCGAATACGCTCTTCATCTGCACGGTCACGCTCGACAGTCGTGGTATATAACGTATATCCATACGACTGACCCATCTCTTCCATGGGCATAGGATATTGGGCTTCAATCGGCTCCGAAAGAATATCGAGCACATTAAAGAGACTTACGCGCTCACTCACCGAAATATCGGGCATGGAAAACGCCTTTTTTGTTAACGGCTTGCTTTGCGCGATATCGGGATACAGCTCGTGAACTGTCCTTTGAATTGCGAAGTATTTCTCGGTCGGGTTGCCCTGTTCGTCCAATGGAGCATCGTAGTCATATGATGTCACCTGGTGCAGGTCATGCGTATGGCGTGCAGAACATCCGTTCATAAATCCAAAGTTGGTGCCTCCATGAAACATGTAGAGGTTTAAAGATCCTCCAAGCTCGAGCACCTCGCGAACGCAAGAGGCAAGATCTTCGGGATCGCGTCTGATGACGTTCTCCCCATAGCGATTGAACCAGCCGTCCCACAACTCCATGCACATAAGAGGCCATTGTTTTCCATGCTCCTTGTGAAAAGCAGAAAGAGCCTCAAAGTTCTCCTTTGCATGAGAACCAAAGTTGCCGGTGCACAACACATCATCGTCAATGAGCGTACCGGCACGAAGGCACCCACGCCACGGGCCATCGGAAGTACAAAGGGGCACGGAAACCCCACGCTCGACCATAAGGCGACGAATCGCGCGAAGATAGTCCTTATCCTCGCAATATGATCCATACTCGTTTTCAACCTGCATCATGATGATATTTCCGCCCTTGTCAATCTGACGCGAGACGAGTATCGGCATGAGATGGTCGTAGTACTGCGCAACGTGAGCAAGAAATTTGGTGTCGCTGCTACGCGGCCTCATATCATGTTCGCGCAGCAGCCATGCTGGCATGCCGCCAAATTCCCATTCTGCACAAATAAACGGAGAGGGCCGAACAATTGCATACAGACCGAGCGATGCTGCCTCATCAAGAAATGCCGCCAAATCGATTGAGCCAGAAAAATCGAAGACGCCAGGCTTTGGCTCATGAAGATTCCACGGTACATACGTTTCGACCGTATTAAACCCAAGAGCCTTAAGGTTATAGAGCGAGTGGTGCCAGTCGCTCGGATGAACACGCATATAGTGAATCGCCCCCGACAAGATGGTGAACGGCTCATCATCAAGTAGGAATTGATTGGTGATCTTAAACGAATGCATGCTACTCCCGATCTTCGTGCTCTACGACGCGGATGCCGGTTCCTCGGCCCTCGGCTAAACGCCTTGCCTATTATGGACGCATTAACGCAATTATGTAGACAGAATCTGAAGTGGTCCGTAAACGGTAGCGAAATGGCGATGAACGGCTTTAATGAACAAAATATAAACCCGCTGGTAAATTACTTTTAACTATAGATTTCTAACGATTCTATATTTGAAAGGTGGTATGTACCAGCTATCCACTATTTCATACTAGTTACATTATGTTTCAATCGCATTTCTTCAAATGCTTATCTACTTTGTTGTTGCCGATTTGAGTGCGCGTGCGCCAACCCAAGCATCGTCACGGCTTCAGTTCCCCTATTCATAAACATAAAACCCCGCCAAACGTGATTCCCCTAGGGGAAACACATTTGGCGGGGTCCTTGCGTGATTTCCCTAGGGGAATCACGCCATCAGGCGAACAACTCAGCCGAGCAGCGCGTTACTCCTCCCAGTAAGCGTCTGCAAGCAGCTTAAAGCAGATCTTCTTGACCGGCTGTGCGCCATCACCCGGGAACTCGAGCGTGGGCATGTGAGGCTCGCCGGCAACGAACAGCGCGAACTTATCGTCAGCAAGATCGCCGGCGATCGAGACGTCGGAATCGACCAAATCGTAGTCGTCCTTCTCGTCAAACTCCTGGACCAGCGTCAGGCTGCCCGTGGCGACCTTAAAGGCCTCGCGACCCTCGACGTCGATCTGCAGGTCGTGATAGCGCTGATGCGTCTCGTAGTGAGCCTCGGCCTCGGGACGCGTCGTGGGAGCCATGACGTTCGCAAAGACCTTATCACCCAGAATCGGATGGCTTCCGACCTCGAGCTGCGCCGGGTCGTTCTCCTCGAGCCAGTCGATCAGCACGTCGAGGCCCTTGAGCATTCCGCGGTACTCCTCGATATCGCCCAATGCACCGTAAATCATCTAAATCCCCTCTCGGTTCGTTTCTTTGGCGGCTACTCGGTAAACGCGTTACCGACGCTGTTGCCACCCACATACGTCTCGACCAGGGTAAGGTCGGGATTGAACACGACAAAGTCGGCGTCGCGGCCAGGCATAATGCTGCCGCATTTATCCCCGACGTGAGCAGAACGCGCAGGCACCTCAGTCGCCATGCGAATGGCGATATCGGCGCTCGCAAGGCCCCAGTCGACGATGTTCTTGACGCCCTGTGCGAGCGTGAGCACCGAGCCGGCGATAGCAGAGCCATCGGCGAGCCAGCAAAGGTTGTCCTTCATAATGACGTCCATGCCGCCGCTGGTGTACTTGCCCTCGGGCATGCCGCCGCAACCCAGGCAGTCGGTGATCAGCACCGTGTGCTGCCAGCCCTTGGCCTGCAGCAGGGCCTTGATAGCAGCGGGGTTCACATGTTTGCCGTCGCAGATGATCTCGGCATAGGTGTTGGGCGTGGTCATAGCGGCCCCGACGACACCGGGCTCACGGTGATGCAGACCGCGCTGGCCGTTGTAGGTATGCGTAAAGCAGCTGGCGCCAGCATTGATGGCGGCGGCACACTCATCATAGGTGGCATCGGAGTGGCCAATGCAGGTCACGACACCCTTGGCGCTCAGAGCCGCGGCGTAAGCGGCAGCGCCATCGCGCTCGGCCGCCATGGCGCTCTTGACGATACGACCGCCGGCGGCCTCCTGCCACTCGTCAAAAATTTCCTCGGACGGGTCGATCAGATAAGCGGGGTTCTGGGCGCCCACGTGCTTCATGGTAAAGAACGGACCCTCCAGGTAGATGCCCTGAATACGAGCACCGCAGAACTCGGGCCCACGCTCTTCGTC
>JAIHVJ010000230.1 GCA_022720335.1 Collinsella sp. | reverse complement strand
TGAGTCCTAGGCCCTTTCGACACCACCTATATTGCGAATCAGCACCGCCGCTCACCCGACCGAATATTGCCGTTCGGCACCGCCATTAAATGCCTTCCCGCGCATCCCCGTTACGCTCGGGCTGCCATGCAGTCCAGAGAACGAGGAGGTTCCACATGGCGAGAAGGATCAGGGCCAGGGAGGTCCTGAGGCTGAGGTCGGTGAACGGGCTTTCGCAGAACGCGATCGCCCGCACCGCCCACGTCTCGAAGCACAGCGTCCAGGACGTGCTGGAAGCCGCGAGGGAGCGGGGCGTCTCCTGGGAGGACGTCGAGGGGATGTCCGAGGAGGCCGCCTACGCGCTGCTGTTCCCCGGCAGGGGCGACGCCGGGCCGGTGCACGCCGACCCCGACTGGGCACGCGTCCACCGCGAGCTCGCGAGGACCGGCGTCACGCTCAAGCTCCTGCACGCGGAGTATGCCGACGGGTGCGCGGAGGCCGGCGCGCCGTCGATGTCCTACGACAGGTTCTGCAAGCGCTACCGCCAGTACACGGTGTCGCGCAACGTGGTGAGCCGCGTCGGGCACAAGGCGGGCAGGAACATGGAGGTCGACTGGTCGGGGCCCACGATGCGGCTCGTGGACCCCGCGACCGGCGAGGTCAGGAAGGTGTACCTGTTCGTGGCCTGCCTCCCGTTCAGCCGGTACAGCTACGTCGAGCCGACGCTCGACATGAAGCAGGATACATGGCTGCTGTGCCACGTGCACGCCTTCTCCTTCCTGGGAGGCGCGACGCCCTGCATCGTCCCCGACAACCTGAGGACCGGCGTCACCGCCCACCCCAGGGCCGGGGAGCCGGTCCTGAACGCGGCCTACGAGGAGCTCGCCGCGCACTACGGCTCCGCCGTGATCCCGGCGAGGGTCAGGAGGCCCCGCGACAAGCCGAGCGCCGAGAACGAGGTCTGGGCCGCCGCGACCTACGTGATAGCGGCGCTTCGCGACGAGGTGTTCACCGACATGGCGGCCCTCCGCGCCGCCGTCGCCCGGAGGGTCGCGGAGCACAACGACGCGCCGTTCGCCAAGCGCGAGGGCTCGAGGCGCGAGGTGTTCGAGGAGGTCGAGCGCCCGCTGCTGAGGCCCCTACCGGCCGAGCCCTTCGAGGTGTGCGAGTGGGTCTACGGCCGCAAGGTCCAGGCCAACTGCCACGTCGCGTACGCCCGCAACTACTACTCGGTGAGCCACCTGCTCGTCGGCTCGACGGTCGACCTGCGCGTCACCGAGGGCAAGGTGGAGGTCTTCTCCGGCGGCGAGCGCGTGGCCACGCACCCCAGGTTCCCGTCCTACGCGAGGAACCGCTACTCCACGCGCGGCTCGGACATGCCCGAGGGCAGGGCGTGGTCGGACTGGGACGCGCCGCGCATCCGCGCCTGGGCCTCGAGGGTCGGGCCCTCCTGCTCCGAGCTGGTGGACAGGGTGTTCGCCTGCTACGAGTTCGACGAGCAGGGCTTCAACGCCGCGCTCGCCGTGCTCAGGCTGTCCAGGCGCTACACCCCGGCGAGGCTCGAGCGGGCGTGCGGGATGGCGCTCGCGACCGGGAAGAGGTCGCCGCGCTACCGCGACGTCGAGCCCGTGCTGAGGTCGGGGCAGGACAGGGCGCCAGCCGGCGAGGCGTCCGGGGACTGCGGCTACGTGCGCGGCGCCGGCTTCTACGGGGAGGAGTGAGCATGGACGTCAACGCGGAGACCGCCCGCAAGCTCAGGGAGATGGGGGCGGCCGAGCTGCTCGCCGCCCTCTCCGCCCAGGACGAGGCCGTGTGCGCCGGGATGGCGTTCGCCGAGCGCGTCCAGATGGCGGTGGACGAGGCGCACTCCGACTTCATCACGCAGAAGGTCCGCAACCTGACGAGGAGGGCCGGCCTCAGGTACCCCGAGGCCGACGTCCGCTCGGTCGACTTCTTCGAGGGCCGCGGCCTCGACAGGGTGGCGGTGGCCGAGCTCGCGACCTGCGGGTTCGTCGGGCGCGGCGAGAACGTGGTTCTCCAGGGCCTCACCGGCACGGGCAAGACCTACCTGGCCTGCGCGCTCGCGAAGGCCGCCTGCGCCAGGAGGGTGAGGTCGTGCTACGTCCGCCAGCCCGACCTCGAGGACCTCTGGCGCGAGAGCCGTGACCGGCCCGGCGGCGAGCGCAAGCTCGTCCGCAAGTACGGGGCGTTCGGCCTGCTCGTGATAGACGAGTGGCTGCTCGACAGGCCGGACACCGAGTTCAGGTCGATGCTGCTGGAGCTGATGGAGCTGAGGTACGGCACGGCCTCGACCGTATTCTGCACCCAGTTCAAGAAGAAGGACTGGCACCCGAGGCTCGGCGGCGGGGTGCATGCCGACGCCATCATGGACAGGATCGTGCACAACGCGGTCTGGGTCGACATGGGCGAGGCCAACATGCGGCAGCGCCGCGGATAGACCGGTAGCAATAAAAAAGCACCGGGGCCAGTGTCGGCCCCGGTGCCCAAGCGCGATATCGGCGGTGCTGTTTCGCGATATTCAACAGTGCTCAAGCGAGCAAATACTCA
>JAIHVJ010000229.1 GCA_022720335.1 Collinsella sp. | reverse complement strand
CGTTGGCACCACGAGCGCTGGGATGGCAAGGGCTATCCCGACGGCCTTAAGGGCGACGAGATCCCCATTGCCGCGCAGGTGGTTTCGGTGGCCGACGTATACGACGCGCTCACGAGCGTGCGCGTGTACAAGGATGCCATCCCGCACCAGGAAGCGATTCAGATGATTCTGGACGGCAAGTGCGGTGAGTTTAACCCGCTACTGCTCGACTGCCTGCTCGAGGTGCAAGACCGTATTGCCGAAACGTTGGCACGTCCTGCCGACGTCGTTGCGTTCCCCACGATTTAGTTTGACCGAAGGAGTTTTAATTCATGGGTTCCATGCGTGAAGCGTATGAGAAGATCGGCGCCGATTACAACGGTGCCAGCGTTCGCCTGATGGGCGAGGAGATGCTCGCCCGCTTTGCCCTTAAGTTCTTGGATGACGAGAGCATGGACAAGCTGGAGGCCGCTATGGCGGCAGGGGACGTTGAGGGTGCGTTTATGGCCGTGCATACGCTTAAGGGTGTGAGCCAGAACCTGGGGTTCGACAATCTGTATGAGCCGGCGGTCGTGGTGACCGAGGCGTTGCGTAATGCCAACACCGTTGATGGTGCTCGCGACGGGATACATGCACTGCGTCAGCAGTATGCGGCTACGATGTCGGCCCTGCGCGAGGCGGCTGAGTAAGGGCTTGCAGGCCTTGTGCCGCCCAGAGTCCGTTGATGTAGACATAAAAGGGCGTCCCCAATGACTATGAGAGTGGATAATCTCCCGTTTTAGGCCCGGTGGCGGCCTCAAAGTGGGAGATTATCCACTCTCGTTCGATACATGTCCAAAATCCACTCTCACCCCTTCTGATTAGTGAATGGCCTATGCGCACTGGTTGGGCTTTCCGGATGCAATCCGTATCGTTGTTCGATAAACTATCCGAATAACGATAGGGTTAATGAGGGTGAGTGTATGTCCAACAGCGTTCAACGTATGGCCAAGGCGCGCGAAAGTATCAGGAAGCTTGGCTTTTGCATGACGGTCGTTTTTACGGGAATGCTCGTCGCTTTTGTCGCGTTGGTTGTTTACGTGATCTGGTATGCGATTGCAAACGTTGCTTCTGTCGATTCTTTCGGTGTCGTGACGCTTCTCGACGGCGGGCGCGTCGTCATCCCAAGCGGACTGTGCATGGCGCTTGTCGCAGGTATTTCGCTTGTCGTTATGTGCGGAATTAGCCGTAACATCTCGCGGGGCGTATCGCCCTTTACCAAGGCGCATGTGCGGCTTATCCGTGTTCTTGCACTTGCCTTTGCTGTTAACGCCGCGGTTTCGCTTGTTGGTGCCTATGAATCGGTCGATCTCACCATTGGCGGACTGGAGCTTTACATCGTGCCTCATTCCTTCGTTGTTGCGATTTGCCAAGGTGTTACCTTGGATGCGGGGTCGTTTATCGGCGCGGTCGTCTGTTTATTTATCTCGGCAATCTGGAGTTATGCCTCGCTGCTCCAAGAGCAGTCTGATGAGCTTGTGTAGGGAGGAAACATGAGCTATCTCATCATCGAGCTCGAGACACAGCTGCTTAAGACCGGAAAGACCAGCGCCGATCTGATTCGGGCGACGGGGCATACTCCGGCTAATATTTCAAAGCTAAGAAACGGAAAAATTAAAGCCATTCGCCTCAAGACGCTTCTCGATATCTGTGATGAACTTGATTGTCAGCCGGGAGATATTATTCAGCGCGTGAGCGAGGAGGAGCTCGAGGAGCTTATTGTCGAGCGCGCAAAAAATGTCGTGAGGCAGATGCGGGACGGCGGAGGCAACGAGGCGTCGCTTCCGACATCAGTCTTCGCCGTCGATTTGAGCGACGAGTAGCGTAAAGCGAACAACTAAAAACGAAATATCAGCGTAAAGGGGCCCGTGTCTAACACGGGTTCTTTCTTTTAGATTATCTTGACAAATATGAGTTATCGAAAAACAATAACAACTAGAAAAAACGATAAAGGAAAGAAGAAACGATATGATCAGTTTTGCTATCGAGCAGGAAGGGAGGCCAATGAACACATCAGCGATAAAGTTATCAAAGGTGTCAAAGCGCTACGGGAAACGGCGCGTTTTGCATGACGTTTCCTTCGAGGTGCATCAGTCTGAGCTCCTTGCCCTTGTTGGTGCAAACGGTGCGGGCAAAAGCACGCTTATTAAAATCGTCTTGGGCCTCTGCGAGCCATCTTCGGGGAGCGTGGAGCTCTTTGGAGGCAAGTCAAAAAGAGAGCTGAGCCTGATGCGAGCGCATGTTGGCTATGTGCCAGATTCCAGCGGAGCATACCAGTCCCTCAGTGCGGCTGAGAATCTTCAAATCCGATGTGCGGAATGGGGGCTCGATGAGAAACGTGAGGTTCCTCGTGTCTTGGGCCTAGTCGGGCTGGACGTCGATGAGAAAAAGAGCGTGAGCAGTTTTTCTCTGGGAATGAAACGGCGACTGGATATAGCTACGGCTTTATTGGGCGACACCGACGTACTAATTTTCGATGAGCCGGCAAATGGATTGGATCCGTTGGGCATCGAGAGTATATGGGCCCTTAT
>JAIHVJ010000228.1 GCA_022720335.1 Collinsella sp. | reverse complement strand
GGTGTTGAGCGGGATCAATGAGGCGAGCTTGCCTTTGTCGAAGGTGCGGTTAAAATAACCCGTCTGATTCGATGACCACGTCAGCTGAGGGGAAGAAATTGAAGAACGCGGAACCGCACTGGCAGCCCGACGGGCTCCTCAACATCGCGAGCGAACGCTACGCCAAGCGAAAGGAGACGCTGGCCGACGTGCTGCTTCTTGCCGAAAGGCTCTCTGCGGACAATCCGTCCGATGCGGCCGCCGTCGAGCGCCTCATCGAGCTCGTCGAGCACGGCCGCGGCCTCCCTTTTGACCTCGGGATCGATTCTTATCGTGGTGGCCGGGACGTTCGATGCCATCGCCGCTCCTTCCGCGGTCGCTGCTCCGTGTCCACCATTTTAATCCGCTAGGCCGCCCGACCGTCCCAGTAGTCCATATAGGGCGGCAGGACGTTGAACATGTCGCGGATGCGGGTCGAGCAGGTTCCGTTGGCGAGCTGACGTGCGACCGTGGACTCCGCGCTGCGGGAGTCGGTCGCCATGAAGGTGCGGCGCCAGCGGAACCAGTCGAGATAGGCGCCGAGGTGCTTGGTGGACACTCCCTTGAAGCGGGCCATGAACGAGTCGAGGAGCGAATGGACGGTGTTGATGCGGTTGATGGTGCCCTCCGAGCGGTCCTTGGAATCATAGGATTCATGCGAGGCGACCTTCAGGTCGCGCAACACGTCGATGTATGCGGTCGCCTTGTCCGTGGCGACGACCGCGCCCGCGCCGATACGTCCGCGAAGGGCCTCCGCCGCACGCTTGCGCGAGACCACGCCGCGCCCCGACACCTCGAAGAAGGTGGCGTTCGTGTCGCTGATTCCCGTCATGACGCAGATCTGCTCGCGGGAGAGGCCGCGCCTGTGGACCTCCTTGCCGCGATGGCGGGCCTTCCTCGGCATCTCGAAGGAGCCCCTGGAGTGGTTGCCCTTGAAGGACTCGGGGAAGTACGTCTCGTCGAGCTCGCAGGCGCCGCCCCGCCCGACGCGGAAATCCGGGGAGTATGCCTTGAGGCACTCGATGAGCCTGAGGCGCATGGTCCAGGCGGTCTTGAGGCAGACGCCGCATCGGGCCGCGCACTCGCGCAGCGGGAGCATGAGCGCGAAGCACTCGGCGTAGGCCATCCAGGTCTCGCGCGGCAGCCTGCTCCTCCCGAGTACCCGGCCGGTGGAGCCGGAGAAGGTCCTGCCGCAGCCGCGGCAGAGGTAGCGCCGGTCGCCGTTCTTGGATTTGCCTTTCTTGACGACGGCCGTCGATCCGCAGCGGGGGCAGCGCTCGATTTCGTAGCCATCGCCCGCCGCGTCATCGAACATGGCGGCGCGGACGACGTCCCCGACCAGCTCGACGGCTTTACGGCGCTCGGTCCTGCTGAGCTTCGCCAGGCTCTTCTTGAGGGTGATGACCAGGTCGTCTGCATCCATGGGCGCTCCTTCGACGTTAATTGAAGGGTACCGCCTCGCGGTGACATCGTTTTTATGTCAACCTTGGTCTAACATAGCCTTTTGCTTTGCCGTAAGGTCTGCCGGCAAGGCATGATCCAGCCCTGCGATAATCTCCGCTCTTGAACATGGGCGCACGCGCAGGAGTTCCAAAATCAGTTCCTTGAAGACACTGTTGTCTACGCCTTTGTTTCGCACATACTCGCTGTGGGCACCGGTGGCCGCTGCCACCTCGGCTGAGACCGTCAGTTTGGGGTAGCGGCCTCTAACGAGGCCCTGTTCATGAAGTAGGCGCGACTGTTCTTTTGTGACGGGCAACCCCTTCTGAACGAGGTCCAACAGCAGCACTGTCACCAAATCAAGATTTCGATTGCTTGCGAGAAGTCGAGAATAGTCCTCGTTGAGAACCGTGCCGTACAGTGTTACGGCAACGCGCCCAATCTCAGATAGATCGTAGGTGGGCATTGGTAATAGGCGGTTGCGCTGAATGTCGAAGACGTTGCGAATGCCTATGGCGTTGCGGTCCATCATGCCTGTTTTGTTCATGGCGCTTGAAAGCAGGGGGTTACGGTAGTAGGGCGGTTTGTAGCCGCTCGCGAGCGCGTTCGGGGGTGCGGACGATTTCTTGGACCGCGCCTAGGCGTATCCAAGCTTCCTGCGGTACTCCATCGGGCTCAGCCACCCGAGGGACTTCTTGATGCGCTCCTCACGATAGTACACGAGGTAGGCCTCGAGCCTCCCCATGAACTCCTCGGCCGTCACGCCCTCCCAGTCCCTGTAGCGGAAGAACTCGTTCTTGAGGCGCCCGAAGAAGCCCTCGCAGGCCGAGTTGTCCGGGCTGCAGCCCTTCGCGGACATGCTCCTGACCAGGCCGTTCTCCTCGCAGATCGCGATCCACTCCGGCCAGCGGTAGTGGCCGCCCCGGTCCGAGTGGATCGTCGTGCGCGCGCCCGCCGGCCTCGCCGCGCAGGCCTTGAGCAGGCTCGAGTTCGCGAGGCGCTTGTCGGGGTGCAGCCCGATCGACCAGGCGACGGGCATCCCGTCGAAGCAGTCGATGACCGGGCTCAGGTAGACCTTCTCGCCGCCCGGGAGCCTGAAC
>JAIHVJ010000227.1 GCA_022720335.1 Collinsella sp. | reverse complement strand
GTTCTGCGGACCGCGCGGCACGGGCAAGACCACCATGGCGCGCATTCTGGCCAAGGCGCTGCTGTGCCGCAATGCCGAGGCGGCGCGCGCCGAGGGTGCGAGCGGCTGCATGCCCGACGGTACTTGCGAGGAGTGCGAGCTCATTGCCGAGGGTAACCACCCAGACGTTTACCGCTGCCAGCGCTTCGATTTCCACCGCATCGGCAACGAGGATATCGAGCATCGCCTGTCTTACGTGTGTGAGCAGGAGGGCTTCGATTACGACGACGAGGCGCTGGCCATTGTGGCGCGCCATGCCAAGGGCGGCATGCGCGACGCGTTGTCCACGCTGGAGCAGCTGAGCGTTTTTGGCAACGGCGCCGTGCATGCGGACGATGCCCGCTCGCTTTTGGGCGAGGTTTCGGACCAGATCCTGGGCGAGTTTGCCCGCGCCATTGCCGATCGCGATGTTGCCGAACTCTATGGACTGATTCGTGCGCAGGTCGAGGAGGGCAATGACCTGCTTGAGCTGACGCGCGACCTGGTGGCGCATGTGCGTGACGTGTATGTTGCCTGCGTTGCCGGTGCCCGTGCCGCCTGGTGCTCGAGATTGCCTGTACGCGTCTGGCACGTCCCGAGGCTGATTTAACGATTGAGGCATTGGCCGAGCGCGTGGCACGCCTGGAGGCCATGGTCGCCAACGGCGCCGTGCCGGCGAGTGTGGCTGCTGCTCAGGCTGCCGCGCCTGCCGCATCCGTATCCGCTGCTGCCCAACAGCCGACGCTCATTTCGGGCGCCCGTGCTGCTACGTCCGCGCATCAGGGTGGCATGCCTTGGGACCGCGGCGCTGCTGTTCCGGCTGCCCAGCCTGCTCCCCGTTCTGCGGCCGTGTCAGCTTCCGAGTCTGCAGCGCCTGCACCTCAGCCTGCGCCGGCTCCGGCGCCTCGGCCCGTTGCGGCCCCCGCGTCTGCCACCGCTCCGGCACCTAAGCCCCAGTCCAACAATGGCGCCCAGGTTGCCGCCGCCGGTGCTGCCAAGACACCCGCGGTCGAGGATGCCGGCGAGCTCCAGCGCAAATGGGCCGAGGTCGTCGAGCGCGTCAAGGCGCGTCAGGCTTCCTACGCAGGGCTTTTGCTCAACGCCCGCGCCACGGCCGACGACGGCTCCAAGCTCACGGTCTCGTTCCCCGCGGGTTCGACTTTTGCCATTAAGATGCTCGGTCGCGCCGATACGCAGTCGGTGGTCCTGCCGACGGTCTGCGCGGTCTTCGGTCGTCGTACCGTCGACTATGTCCTGGATGGGGGTGGCACGCCGGCTCCTCAACATGAGGAGCATTCTCCATCTGCACGGGCTGCGGCATCTGCGGACCCGCAACCCGTGTCCTCGGCGGTCCCTGTATCCTCGAGTGCCAGCGCGCCGCAGCCAAAAGCGGCACCGGTAGCGGCACCGACCCCGTCGGCGCCTGAACCCGCTGCGCCCAAACCGGCTGCTCCGATCCCCGCGTCCAGGTCCGCTGCCGCGTCTGCGCCCAAGTCATCCGACCTGGCCAAGGCCCCCTGGCTGCGCTCCGACAACCCTGCCGGCGCTCCTGCCACGGGCAAGCTCCCGACCGAGCCCGCACCCCGTGCGCCCGAGCGCGCGTCCGCTCCCACGGCACAGCCTGCCGCGTCGTCTGCGCCGTGGGAATCCGAGCAGGTTCCCTACGACGATGCCATGGTCGGCGGTTTTGCTGTCGATGCCGGCGGGGACGATCTGCCCCCGTTCGACGTGCCGGGTGCGGCGCCCGCGCCCAAGCCCGCTGCAACTGCCCCCAAAGAGGAGGACGCTCCTGCGGCTCCCTGGGAGTCCAACCCCGGCGCCGGCAGCCCCTTCGGCCATCAAGGCGCAGCCCCAAGCATCCCGCAGACCGAGGACGAGGCCAAAGCCCTCATCCGCAGCGTCTTTGGTCAGTCCACCATCTTCAAGCCGGTGGAGTAACCGTCCGGGTGGGTATACTGCTCAAGAAAAGATTTCTTTGAACGGAGCGAGCCTATGATGTGGGAATATGTCCGTCTTGAGGACGATACGCAAATCTCGTATTCCGAAGTCCGTGAGGACAACACGGTGAAGATCGTTGTGGAGCGCCCACGCGATTGGGGCTTTGACACGGCGGAATGTATCTTGCCGGCATTCAATTGGGTGTCGCACGAGGGCTTCAGCGAAGCGGACCTCAAAGAACTCGATGATTTTGTGCGTAATAACGCCCCGCTTATCTTGCGTTTTGCTTACGAAGGCGGACGAGTCTATGCCTAGTCTCTTCCGACTCGGGCCGTACATCATCTTTTTCTGGACGGGGGAGAATGGCGAACCCGTCCATGTTCATGTGGCGGTCAAGCGCCCCACTGCCGAGGCGACCAAGATATGGCTCACTCGCTCCGGCGGATGCAAGCTGGCCCATAACAAGGGCGATATTCCTGCTCGGGATTTACGCGATATCATGCAGTTTGTTTCATCTAACCATGCGCTGATTTGCAAACGTTGGAAAGAAACAACCGGCGGGCTATCGTTCTACTGCTGAGGGCTGATCGTTGGGGCTATTTCCAGCTTGTTGGTCTGCGTCGAGATAATTATGCAACCTTGCATAATTCGACCTTGCATAATTCGACCTTGCATAATCTTGAGCGGCGCGTTTCGCTAGAGGACATGTATATCGACTGAGGTAGCGTGTCCGCCCCGCTCGCTGGCCTCGCGCCGTGGTACGATTTTTGAGTTTGAAAGTCCCGCCGCGTCCCGGCTGCCCTTGCAGCTCGTTGCGCGGCCGCACGTAAAGGAGCCATTATGGCCGGTATGAACATGCAGCAGATGATGAAGCAGGCTCGCAAGATGCAGGAGCAACTTGCCGCCGCGCAGGAGAACCTCAAGTCCCAGACCGTCGACGCCTCTGCCGGCGGCGGTATGGTCAAGGTGACCGTTAACGGCGAGATGGAGCTCGTCAACCTCACCATCGATCCCGATGCCCTCGATTCCGAGGACGTCGATATGCTGCAGGACATGATCATGGCTGCTGTCAACGAGGCCATCCGCGGCGTCAACGAGCTCGCCAACAAGCAGATGGGCGCCATCACCGGCGGCCTCAACATCCCGGGCATGCCGTTCTAAGACACGCATATATATGAGT
>JAIHVJ010000226.1 GCA_022720335.1 Collinsella sp. | reverse complement strand
CCGCCGCGCTGGCGCATAAAGGTCTTGGTGAGCGCGCGCGTCGTATTGAACGTGCCCTTGAGATTGACATCGAGCACGCGGTCGAAGGCATCGTCGCCCATGCGCATGAGCAGGCCGTCGCGCGTGATGCCGGCGTTGTTGACGAGCGCCCAAATGGAGCCAAAGTCGCTGAGGATCGTCTCCACGCAAGTGTTGACGGCGGCGGGGTCGGCCACGTCACATTGATATGCGCGCGCCGTGGCGCCAGCCGCCTCACAGGCTTCGCACGTCTCGCGCGCCGCATCTGCGCTACCGGCATAGACGACGGCGATATCAAAGCCGTCCTCCGCCAGGCCCACGGCACAAGCGCGACCGATGCCGCGCGAACCGCCCGTGACAAGTGCCACGCGACGTGAGTCGTTGCGCTCGGGCGCGCCGTTGTTCAAGTTGCCCATGTCATTCCTTTCGGGTTACAGCCCTGTGAACTATGCGAGCTCGTCGGCAATAGCTGCGACCTGCTCGGCCGTTTCGCACGAATACACACGAACGTCGCTCAACGTACGCTTTACCAGGCCCGACAGCGTTTTGCCGGGGCCGACCTCAATAAACGTGTCGATGCCCTGATCCTGCAGAGTGTGCAGCGTGTCGACCCAGCGCACGGCATGACTCACCTGGTTGGCCAGCACCTCCGATGCCGCCTGCGGGTCGGCCGGATAGGGCGCCGCCGTCATGTTTGCCATGACCGGAATGAGCAACGGGGACGGCGCGTGACCGGCTTGGATATACGTCGCCAGCCCCTCAGTCGCCTCGGCCATATAGGGGCTATGGAATGCACCCGACACCGCGACCTTCATGGCGCGACCGCCAGCCCCTTTTACCAGGACGTCGAGGGTCTGCAACGCATCGGGCGCTCCGGCCACAACCGTCTGCTGAGGACTGTTGTAGTTGACTGGCCAGCAGTCCTCGCCGGCCTGTTTTGCCAGGCCCTCGATCTGCGCTGCATCGAGTTTGATGACGGCGCGCATGCCGCCGGGGTGGCGCTCGGCAGCCGTGGCCATCAATGCCGCGCGCTTACACACGAGCTCAAAACCCGCTCGCGTATCGAATGCCCCCGCAAAGGTGAGTGCAGCGACCTCGCCCAGCGAGAATCCCGCACAGGCGGCAGGCACCACTCCGCGCTCGCGCAGGGCGACGGCGACAGCCAAGTCGTGCACGAACACGCAAGGCTGCGTGTTCTCGGTCTGCGAGAGCTCCTCTTTCGAGGAGCTCCGGCACTGCTCGCTGGTCCCCGGACGCACCTCGTCGGCGATTGCAAACACCTCGGCAGCTGCCGGCGATGCTTCGATGAGGTCGACGCCCATCGCGGGATGCTGGGCACCCTGACCGGCAAACAGAAACGCTACGCTACCCATGCAGACGCACCCTTCAGGACATGCTCGGCGCCATCGACCAGATCGTCGACGATTTCGCGCGCGCTCTGGCGCTTGTTAACCATGCCGGCAATCTGTCCGCACAAATACGAACCCTCTTCGTAATTACCGTCCTTTGCCGCCTTGCGAAGCGCGCCCGTGCCCATGGCCCCGAGCTCCTCGGGGCTTGCGCCCGCCGCCTCACTTTTAGCGTAGGCATTGGTGAAGGGGCTCTTGAGCGCACGCACCGGATGTCCCGTCGAACGGCCAGTCGCACGCGTCGACGTGTCGCCTGCCTTGAGCACCAGCTCTTTGTACTGTTCGGATACGGTGCACTCGTTTGCGACCAGAAAGCGTGTTCCCACCTGGACGCCGGCAGCGCCGAGCATAAAGGCGGCCGCCACACCGCGGCCATCGGCGATGCCGCCAGCCGCAACCACGGGAATATCGACCGCATCGACAACCTGCGGCACCAGCGCCATCGTCGAGGTCTCGCCAATATGGCCGCCTGATTCGGCACCCTCGGCAACCACGGCAGTGGCTCCGCGACGCGCCACGAGACGCGCCAGCGCCACCGAAGCCACGACGGGAATAACCTTGATGCCCGCATCGCTCCAGGCCTTCATGTACTTGGTGGGATTGCCGGCGCCGGTCACCACAACGGGCACCCGCTCATCAATCACCACTTGTGCGACCTCGTCGACAAACGGGCTCATGAGCATAACGTTGACGCCAAAGGGCTTATCCGTCTTGGCGCGCAGCTCGTGGATCTGATCGCGCAGCCAGTTTGCGTCGGCATTCATGGCCGCGATAATGCCTAAGCCGCCCGCCTCGGACACGGCAGATGCCAGCGAGGCATCGGCAATCCAGGCCATGCCACCCTGGAATACGGGCTTTTCGATGCCGAGCAGATCGCAGAGAGGAGACTTGAGCATCACTACTTCTCCAATGCCGCCTCGACCGTATCGACGAACTCGCCGACCGTCTTGGGGTTCTCCTCGGTATCGAGCTCAATGCCAAACTCGTCCTCGACGGCAACGAGGATCTCGACGGTACCCAGGCTGTCGAGGCCAATCTCCTCGAGCGTGGACTCGGGCTTCATCTCGACATCGTCAAGGCCGGCCGTCTCGCGGATAACGTCACAAACGCGCTCGAAGGTCTTCTGATCTGCCATGGTAGTTCTCCTTTGT
>JAIHVJ010000225.1 GCA_022720335.1 Collinsella sp. | reverse complement strand
CAGGAAGCCCAGGAAGTAGAAGGGCACGAGCTGCTTGGTGAGCACCAGGCGGCCGAGCATGGCGAAGCCCATGGCCGGCAGGATGTTGGCGGCAACGCCAAAGCCAGCAAGAACAAAGTCGGGGATAAAGTCGAGCACGCCCTGGATAGCGTCAGCACCCAGATAGAACGACAGCGAGCACAGCAGGAACGCCATGATGATGCCGGTTAAACCGATCAGGAAGTGCATCGCATAGACACCCTTAAGGTTGCCCTGGCCGGAGAAGACATCAGCGCGGTCAACCAGGATCGGCAGGGCGGCGTTGAGGATGTTCTTGATGGCAAGGCACAGCGTGGCGATGGGCATGGCAAGCGCGATGGCTGCCTCGGTGCTCTGGCCCAGCTGGATAGCGAAGGCGCAGGCGAGCACGCCGCCGATCGTCTCATCAGGCGGCACGTAGGCGCCGATAGAGATCGAGCCCATGAACAGCAGCTCCAGACTCGCACCGATCGCGAGGCCGGACTGCAGGTCCCCCAGCACCAGACCCACGAGCGGGCACAGGACGATGGGGCGGAACGCATAGAGCGTACCGAGCTGGCAGTCGAACTTACCAAATGCGGCGATAAGTCCGATGAGGATTGCTTGGGTAAGCATACATCCCCCTTTCCTAATAGGACACTACGAAGAGCTCAGACTCTTCGAATTCAAACGCCTAGAGCACGCTGGCGCAGTCAACCTTGGGGTCATCGGCCAGGGGTCGAATCTCGACCTCAACGCCACGATTCAGCATCTCGCGCACATCGGCTTCCTCGGCCGCGGTCAGGAAGATCTGACGAGAGACCTGACGCGCATCGGGACGCTTCTCGTCCTTGGGCTTGGTGTTACCCAGGTTGACCGACTTGATCTGCGGGCAGCCCTCAACAAGCTGCTTTGCCTCAGCAATAGTGGCGACACAGATGATCATCTTGTACTTGTCGGTCACGCCCGAGTTGATAGCTTCGATTGCATGCTCCATATCTTTGATGACGAGCTTGCAGCCGGCAGGCTTGCCCATCTTGAGCGTCGTCTTCCACACCGGGTCGTTAGCGACCTTATCGCCCACGCAGAAGATGCAGTTGGAGCCAAGGCCCTGAACCCAGGAAACTGCGACCTGACCATGAAGCAGGCGATGGTCAACGCGAAGTAGCTGAATCATAATGTGACCCCCCAAAGGTCTTGTGCCGTCTTACGGCGTGTCAGTAGGTGCTGCGGATTAGAACTCTTCTTCCTCGTCGTCATCGACCAAAAGATCGTTGACAAACTTCACGCGCGTATCGTCCGCAGCGACGATGGCGCGAATCGTCTCCTCAACCGGCGCCGACTCGTCAGAGAACAGCAACTGGATGAGGAGAGGAAGGTTCATGTTGGTAACGAGGTACGTGCGGGGACGCGTCTGGACGATCTTGGTGAACTCGTTGTTGACGCTGCCGCCAAAGAGGTCGGTGCAGACAACGACATCATCGTCAGCAGACATGCCTGCCAGCAGTTTTTGGGCCTCCTCGGCCACGTCCATGCGGCCATCGACGAACATCGAAAGATCGTGGACGTTGTCGCGAGCGCCCGAGAGCAGCTCGACGCTCTCCTTGATGCCGGTAGCGAAGTGCGCATGGCTGGCGATGATGTACTGTCTCATTCTGTGTTCCTCTCAATAGCCCGGCACGTTCCCGCACCCGTTTTCTTTAGTAGTCGAACTGGTGATAGTAGCGACGATACTTGAGGTTATGCTTGGTGACCGTCTCGTAGTAGCGAGCCAGGCGGTCGGTCACGAGCACCGTCAGAATCCACGGGGAGACGATGACGCGGAACTCGTCGTCAAGGCCGGGGATCGCGAACTCGGCGGTGTCGATGATGTTGATGTCGGTGTCGCCGGTCACGCCGCGGGTCAGGAACGCGCGGACGCGCTCGTCGAGCTTGCGGTTCTCGTCCTCGCCCATGAACAGGAACACGGGGACGCCGGGCTCCACGAGCTCGAGGGTGCCGTGGAAGAAGTCGGCCGAGGTGATGTAGCGGGTGCGCTTCCACTGCATCTCCTCGAGGATGCACATCGAGAACAGGATCGTCTCGCCCCACAGGGCGCCGGAGCCGATGAACATGGTGTAGGGGGCCAGGGCGTACTTCTTGGCGAGCTCCTCGGCGCGCGGCTCGAAGCGCTTGCGGATGTCGAGCATGTCCTTCCAGATGTCCTTGGTCTGCTCGATAAACAGGTCAAACTTGGGGAAGCAGCCACGGCGGTTGAGCAGGCGCAGGCCGAAGCAGTCGGCGAGGTAGTAGCCCTTCTCGCAGCCGCCCGAACCATGGTCAGAAGCCATGGCGACGCAGTTCTCGGCACCCACAGCCTGGCCGATGGGGCCCTCGGGCTTGGTCATGGCGTAGACGCGCACGCCCATGTCCTTCATCTTCTTGACGGCCTCGAGGACCTCGGGGGTGGTGCCGGACTCGGAGGCGGTGAGCACGACGGACTTCTCGGTCATGCGCTTGTGGCCCATGACGTTCCACTCGGCGGCGTGGATCAGGTAGACCTCGAGGTCGCGGTCGCCGAACTTGTTCATGAGGTACTCGAGC
>JAIHVJ010000224.1 GCA_022720335.1 Collinsella sp. | reverse complement strand
CTTCCTGCCATTCGTCGATGAGTCTAGGCGACGGTCCTGCTATTGCCTGCGCTGGGTCGATCCGAGCCAACTGGAGAGCGGAAAAATTTCCAGCCGGATCGGAAAGAGACAAGGATGATTTGGCAAAACGTCTGGCCGTAGTGGTCTTTCCGCACCACTTCGGGCCTTGAATGAGAACCGCACCGAAGATATCGAGATTATGCCTGATTGCCTTGTCGATGCATCTGTCTACATACCTATCCATACCGTCACCTTCTCAACTTGCCTTGATTATGTATTTTACCAGCTGCGTGGTGACGATTGACGGTAATCTGTGGTGACGATTGATTACGAACTATGGTGACGATTGGCGGGTATCTGTGGTGACGGTTGTCATCGATTCGGGGCATAGGGCAGCTTAGCTGTCTCAAAGCTTATAGATTTCGGGGCTTGCGCTGCGGGCGTTTTTGTCCATTGATGTCGCCTGCGTCGCCAATCGGCAGACGGTGGTTTACATCTGTCACGTTAGTACTAAGATATTCATCTAATAAATTGCATTAGTGGCTTTAGTTTTGGGGGAAACGAGGCAACGTGACTATGACATGCTCTTTGGTGGTTAACAGCAAGAGCGGTAATACCAGGATGGTTTCGGGCGCGATCAAGCGCGCCCTGCAGGCTGCGGGCGTTGAGTTTGTCCATGCCGCGGCGTTGAGCGACGATGCGGATGCCGAGCAGGTCGCGCGCGAAGCGCAGGGGGCTTGCGCGGCCGATACCGTGCTCGTCGGTTTTTGGTGCGACAAGGGCGCGTGCACGCCTTCGGTCGCGGCGTTGCTCTCCGCCCTGCACGGCAAGCGCGTCTTCCTGTTTGGCACCTGTGGCTTTGGCGCCGATCAGAGCTACTACCAGCAGATTATCAATCGCGTGACCTCCAATTTGGCCGATGACGCCGAGCTTGCGGGCTGGGCGATGTGCCAGGGCAAGATGGGCCCCGCGGTCAAGCAGCGCTACGAGGCCATGCTCGAGCGAGATCCCGAAAACGCGCGCTATAAGATGCTGCTCGACAACTGGGTTGCCGCGAAGGACCATCCCACCAAGGAAGATCTGGATAACATGGCTGCAGCCGCCAAAAAGGTCGTGCTGGGGGAGTAGCTCCCATCGCTGACGGTGGTCGGTCCATCTTTCTAAATGAAACGTCCTCCCGGGCGTCGGGGCACGAAGTTCCCTGCTCTACAGTCCTGCGCAAGACGAAGGCCACATTAAGTGGCCTTCTTTGCGTGCGGAACTCGCGACCAACCTTATGCCTCGCCCCCAGCCCCGGACCTTCCGGGTCCAAGGCGTGACACACCGGACTGGGTTATCTGAATAAATATGGTGAAGGCCCCTTTCGGGGCCTTCTTTTTATAAAAATTCGCCTACTCGGTGGACTTCGGGTTCTAGGTCTACGTCGAACTGCTCTTTGACTTTGGCTTGGATGTCGCGGATGAGTTCGTCGACATCGGCGGCGGTGGCGTGGTCGGCGTTGACGATGAAGCCGCAGTGCTTTTCGCTCACCTGTGCGCCGCCGATGGCGTGTCCTCGCAGGCCGGCGTCCATGATGAGCTTGCCGGCAAAGTAGCCCTCGGGGCGCTTGAAGGTGGAGCCGGCACTCGGCATGTCGAGCGGCTGCTTGTCCTCGCGGCGCTGGCGGTAGTCGTCCATGTCGGCCTTGATCATCGCGGCGTTGCCCGGGGCGAGATTGAAAGTGGCCGAAAGCACGACGAAACCGTCGTCGGCAATGCGGCTCTTGCGATAGCCCAGGTTGAGCTCATCGACATCGAACTCAATAATGCTGCCGCTACCGCGGGTGCCGTCGTCGAGCATGCGGGCGGGCTTGTAGACGCGCACGGACTCCAGCACATCGGCCATGCAAGCGCCGTATGCTCCGGCGTTCATGTAGCAGGCACCGCCGACCGATCCGGGAATGCCCGAGATGGGCTCCATGCCGGTAAGGCCGGCCTCGGCTACCGCGGCTGCGACATCGGAAAGCAAGGCGCCGGCTGCCGCCGTGACGTGCGTGCCGTCGACCGTAATGTCGGAGAGGCCCTCGCCCAGCGCTACGACGACGCCGCGGATGCCCTTGTCGCCGACGAGCAAGTCGGAGCCGTTGCCCACGATGGTGAGTGGTAGATTGCAGCGATAGCAGGTATCGAGCGTGGCGACGAGGCCCTGCTCAGTATCGGGCGTGACAAAGACGTCGGCCGGACCGCCGATCTTAAACGTGGTGTGCTCGCGCATGGGCTCGCTCATCAGCACGTTGTCCTCGCCGGCAACGCCAGCGAGCGCGCACAGCAGGTCCTCGTTAAAAAAATCGTTCTCGTGCATACGAATATCCGCCTTTTGGTGGTCGTTGTCATCAATCGATTGCAATATACCCCACCCGGACGGATTTGGTGCGCTGGCGGCGATAAAACAGCCGTCCACCGGATTGGTAAAGTGTTTATCACCGAGGTAGAGGGGTAGTCGCTATACTTTCAAGAGATTGCGCGTAAACCCGGAAGGAGCGAGATGGCCAACAAAGTCACCCTCAAGCAGATCGCCCAGGAGGTGGGGCTTTCCCCCTCGTCGGTCTCGCTTGT
>JAIHVJ010000223.1 GCA_022720335.1 Collinsella sp. | reverse complement strand
CGTCGCGGTGGTGCTCTATCACCTCAACCTCACGTGGGCTCAGGGCGGCCTGCTTGGCGTCACGATCTTCTTTGTGCTTTCGGGCTATCTGATCACGCGCTTGCTGCTCAACGAAGTCGCTAAGACCGGCCGCATCGACCTTAAGAGCTTCTGGATTCGCCGCATCCGTCGCCTGGTCCCCGCCGTGGTAACGGTAGTGTTCGTGACCTGCGCGCTGTGCACCATCTTTAACCACGTGATGCTCACCAAGATGCGCCCTGACATCCTGCCGTCGCTGCTGTTCTTCAATAACTGGTGGCAGATTGCCCAAAACGTCTCGTACTTCAATGCCCTGGGCGACCCCTCGCCGCTCACGCACTTTTGGTCGCTTGCCATCGAGGAACAGTTCTACCTAGTTTGGCCGCCACTGCTGTTTGCCATGGTATCCATGCATGTGAGCAAGCCCAACACGCGCCGCGTGGTTCTGGGCCTTGCCGCGGTTTCTGCCCTTGCCATGACGGTGCTTTACAACCCCGCCGCCGACCCCAGCCGCGTGTACTACGGCACCGACACCCGCGTGTTCTCGCTGCTGCTGGGTGCCTGGATGGCCTTTATCCCCGATCGCGACCTGGCGCCGGTGCGTCTCGCACGTCGTTTGGGGCTCAATCGCCTGGCTGGCGCCGCCAAGCACGGCAAGAACGCCGAGGGCAAGCCTGGCGAGAAGGCCGACGAATCAGCCAAGACCGCCCCGGCACAGCCGAGCGCCCTCGTGCGCTTTTGGTCCTCGCCCGCATCCATCGATGTACTGGGCGTCGTGGGTCTGGTTGGCCTTGCCGCCATGGTCGCGCTCACCAACGGCTACACCGCGTTCCAGTATCGCGGCGGCACACTGCTATGCTCCATCCTCACGCTCATGGTCATCGCGGCCTGCGTGCAGCCCCAGGGAATGGTTGCCCGCGCGCTGTCCGCCGAGCCGCTCGTGTGGGTTGGCAAGCGCTCGTACAGTATCTACCTGTGGCACTATCCGCTGCTGTTGCTCATGAACCCGGTCGCCAACATCAACGATACGCCCTGGTGGCAGTACATTTTGCAGGTGCTGCTGGTGGTCGCCGTAGCCGAGTGTTCCTATCGCTTTATCGAAACGCCATTTAGGAAGGGTGCCTTCGGCCGCACCGTCGCCGAATTCCGCGATGGCACCACCACGCCCGCCAACTGGGCACGCGCGCACGTCCCTGTCTGCGCAGCCTGCGCTGTCGTGTTGGTCGTTGCACTGGGTGGTCTGATCTTTGTGCCCGAGACGTCTGCGCTGAGCGGCGAGGGCGCCGAAGTTCTGAACAAGGAAGCCAAGAACACCGCGCCCGCCGACCAACAGGCGGCCGACGACACCGACAAGGACAACGACGGCTTCCCCGATGGCTCCTATGACCTGTTGATGATCGGCGACTCCGTGTCGCTGCGCGCCGTTGATTCCTTTGACGGCGTGTTCCCGCACAGCCATATCGATGCCGAAAAGGGCCGCCAGTTTGATGCGGGCCGCGCGACATTTGAGGGCTATCTCCAACAGAACCTTGCCGGCAAGATCGTGGTCTTTGCCCTGGGCACCAACGGCTTGGTAACCGACGACCAGATCGACGCCATCATGGCCGATGCAGGAGATAAGCGTATTGTGGTGTTTGTGAACACGCGCAGTCCGCAGCCGTGGGTTGGCTCTACCAACCAGGCCATCGCCAACACCGCTACGCGCTACAAGAACGTACGCGTTATCGACTGGTACGGATACAGTGCCAATCGCAACGACCTGTTTGATGGCGATGGCACGCACCTGTCGACCACAGGCGTGACTGAGTACCTCAACTTGATCCACGATGCAGTCAAGAAGGACCTGCCCGTGCATCCCGAGGATCACGTCAACGATCCGCAGCCGGCAGCCGTCAAGTCTGCCACCGACGCGCTCGTCAATGCGCTCGCTCTCAAGCCGCACAAGCTGGGCACCGACAAGTAACCTGCAACGCAAACTTCCCACATCCGGAGGGGGTGCCGGCACCTAGGGACACTCCTGGCACAGCCGAGGAACGCCCTCCTTGCGACCGAATTCTGAGCGCCTCGCCACCCCGAGCGTTGTTTCTAAGCCCACACCCGCAGCAAACAACCCAAAATCACTCTTTTCGAGCCGACTCCAAGAGGTCGTGGACAAAAAGTGGCAAATATGAGTACTGTTACCGTTTTAGTAGCAGGCAAAACCACCCAAAATGGCGCTCATGCGGTAGCGCGCGAGCCTTCCAGTTGACCAGAATGGCCGGCTTAGGACTTGGAGACCCGCTTTTAATAAACAGATTCTTAACTATGTTCATTATTTTCTTGGTCGTAAATGCTATTGGCCTGACAACAGTACTCATATTTGGCATTATTTGTCCACTCACATATTACTAACCCCCTATAACAGGCAAAATACAGGCCGCAGCCCATCGCTGCGGCCTGTTCGGAAACAAAAGTGGGCGTTAAGCGCTGTAGCCCATCGCTTGCAGCACAAACATGACGACCGTCAGCACCGTAATCACGGCGATAGTCGCCCAAGTGAGCACGTTCCACACGCGGCCGTTGCGGTTGGCACCCATAATGTGACGGTCAGCGGCGATAAC
>JAIHVJ010000032.1 GCA_022720335.1 Collinsella sp. | reverse complement strand
TGCTTCAAAGACTTTGTTCCTCGCCGCTTCCGCGGCTCGAGGTCCCCGTTCTCCTCGGCGAGGTTGTCTAAGATTGTTGTTGAACTTCGGCCTTTGGCTCAAAGAAAAACGGGAGATGCGATCTGCATCCCCCGTTTTTGTTGCACCTACTCTAGGTCAATAAATTTGATGCTCAGAATCTTGCCGTCCTTGACGAGCATTCTGGCCATGGTGGGGCCTCGGGTGCCTCTTGGATAGCTGGCGCTGCCTGGGTTGAGGACCAAGCAGCGGCCCACTTGGGCTTCTTTGGTTACGTGGGTGTGGCCGTTGATGGCTACGTCTACGGATCCCACCGGAAGGTCTTCGCGGTAGTGGGCTACGGCGAATTTGAGGCCTTCGTAGGTAAAGAGCGCAAGACGGTCTACATCGGGACCGTAGTCGCGGTAGTAATCGTTGTTGCCCAGTACGGCCCGCACGGGGGCGATGGTGCATAGGTGCTCGTAGTCCATCTCTGACGTGAGGTCGCCGGCGTGGATAATCAGGTCTGCGCCCTCAAGCTCATCCAGGAGCGCAGGCGATAAATAGCCGTGGGTGTCCGAGATGATGTCGATACGCTTGGCGCTTGCACTGTTCATGGGATCCCTTCCGCAAAAAACGATTCGGCAGATACATACAAAAAGGCCCCACGCCTCCGCAGACGATAGGTCTACAGGGCTGCGGGGCCAGTGTGCTAGAGACTCAGGGCCTTCTTAAGCGGCACGACGCGGCGGCGCGAAACCGGCACGCGTTCGTCGACGCCCGTAATGCCCAGCTGGATGGCGCCCGAGGGCACCGTCTCCACATCCGTGACGCACGCCAAGTTGACGATATAGCGGCGGTGAACACGGAAGAAGCCAAAGTCGCAGAGCTTGGCCTCAAACTGCGCCAGCGAGGTCGTCGACAAAAAGCGATCATCGACGGTATAGATGCAGGAGTAATCGTCCTTGGCCATGATAAAGCGAATGTCGTCCACGGGAATGAGCACCTTGCGGCCGCCCTTTTCCACCGGGATACGCTCGATGGTCACCTTGCTGTCCGTAACCGGCTTGGTGCGTTGCATGACCTTCTCGATCGCGCGATCCAAGCGAGCTTCCTCGACCGGCTTCATCAGATAATCGACGGCATCCACGTCGAATGCCTCGACCGCATGGTCACTATACGCAGTCACAAACACGATCGCCGGCGGATTTTTGAGCTTATGCAGCGCCTCGGCAAGTTGCAGGCCCGAGGCACCGGGCATCGAGATATCGAGAAACACGACATCTACGCGACTTTCCATAAGCATCTCGATGGCGGAGCGGACGCTCGACGCCTCAGTGATCGTGCCGATCTTGCCCGTTTGCTCGAGCAGGAAGCGAAGCTCCGAGCGAGCCGGCGCCTCATCATCCACAATCATCGCACGCAGCATAGGGATAAAACCTTTCGTCAACTAACTACGCCGGGCATCCGTCGCATGACGTTGAGCCCGTAGCCTTTTATTTTACTCTTGAATGTCAAAGATGCTCTCTGACAAATCAAGATGAAGGAGCACTTTGGTGCCCTTGCCCGGCGCCGATTCGACACGCGTATAGGAGTGCGGCCCATAAAAGCGATGGATGCGCTCCGAAATATTGTGCATGGCCACACCGGCGCCGCCACCCTGGGGAGAGCTGGCGTCGGGACGGGCAGAACGCTCGTCAAACAGTCTGGCGGCGGTACCCTCATCCATGCCCACGCCATTATCGGCCACGGCAATCAAGATTGCATCCTCGCCGTCTTGGTGAACGGTCACGTCGATCCTCAGGGCGTCGTCATCGCCCATACCATGACGCACGGCGTTCTCGACAATCGGCTGGATCACGAACGCCGGCACCAGCGTATCTTCCACGTCCTCGGACACATCGAACGTCGCAAGCACGCGATCCTCGCCAAAGCGGGCCTTCTCAAAGGTAAGGTAGCGCTTGGTCTGTGCGACCTCGCGCGAGACCGGAATAAGCGATCCCGAGTTGTCGAGCGTGGCACGATAGAACGATGAGAACTCACGAAGCAGTTCGCGGGCCCGCAGCGGGTCGGTGCGCGTAAACGATGCAATGGTGTTCAGCGTGTTGAACAGGAAGTGCGGGTTAATCTGCGCCTGCAGCGCACGCACCTCGGCGCGCGCCGTGAGTTCCTTTTGCACCTCGAGCTCGTGGATGGCGAGCTGCGTGGACAAGATCTCGGCAAAGCCCGAGGCAAGCGCATACTGGGTACGGTCGACGGCGCGCGGGGTCTTGTAGTAGAACTTGAGCGTGCCGACGGTACGATCGCCCACCTTGATGGGGGCGATAATGCCGGCGGGGACTTGGTTGTGCGAGCCGTCCGAGCCCACGACATCCACCATACGGTTGAACGACTGCACGATGCCATGTTCGATAACGTAGCGTGTGGCAAGCGTGTGGATGTGAGTATCGGGCAGCAGTTTTTCCTCAAACTCGCCCGCGCAGGCAAGCACGTTGTCCTCGTCGGTGATGGCCACCGTCATGGCGCGCGTCTCGGGCAAAATGCGCCGGCACACCAAACGCGCCGACTCCTGCGTCAGACCGCCCTTAATGTCCTCGAGCATGGCCGAGGCCACCGAGAGCGTCTCCTCGGTGTACTGGGAGCGCACCGAATCGGGATTGAGCGTCAAAAAGATAAAGATGCACAGAAAGATGCACAGCAGCGCGCAGGCAATCACCGTGGCGATCGGCTCGATACCGGTCACCAAGGCAAAAATAAAGTACACCAGCACACAAATGGCGCAGGCAACGGCAATGATGCGAAAGATTGATATTGAACTATCGCGCTGGGCGCGGCGGTCGATCATTCGGCCCCCTCCAGGATACTGATCAGTTGTGCGTCACGCCAAAGCCCGTCCATGATCTTGGGCCAAAAGCTCTGGAAACGCAGGTAGCTTGCAGCGTTTTGGCGCGCATAGGCCTTTGCCTCGTCGATACCATGGCGCCAGATGCGCAGGTAGCCCTCATGCTCGCGGGTAAACACGCTGCGGACCATAGCGGTCTTGCGCACGCGGTCGTCGAGCTCGCGCGAAATCCACGGGCCCGGGTAGGGCATGAGCGATGCCGCCGTAACGGGAATGAGCTCCTTTTGATGCGCGGCGAATGTCAACTTGGCCCGTTCGTAGTACCAACGGTATACATCCTGCATAAAGCGCGGTGAGCGCTTTTCGGACTCCGGAGGCAGATGGCGCACGGTCCACTCGTTATCGAACCACACGTCGTAGCCAAACATGCGCATGTTAAAGAGGTAATCCAAGTCCTCGCCGCGGGTGATAAACGGGTCAAAGGCTACACGCGTAAAGGCGCGGGCGTGCAGGGCCATCAGGCCGCCGCACACGTAGTTGGAGCGCGAGATGCGGGTGCCCGAGAGCGCCTTTTTCATCCAACGGTTGAACTCGATGCGCTTGGTCCACCAACGATGGCAGATGCCCGCCTTGTCCGTGGGAGCCAGCGGCGAGCCGTCGCGATCGTAGAAATAGCCGCTCTTGACCAAGATCGGCAAGCCCTGACGTGTCTGCTGCCCCAACGCATAGGTCGCGCGCTTCATAAAGTCGGCGTCGATGACAGTCTCATCGTCATCCAAAAAGATAACCGCGTCATGCCCCAGCACAGCGGCACAGGCTAGCCCCATGTTGCGGATGGCACCGTAGCCTCGCAGGCTCACGCACTCGCCCGAACCCTTGGGCGCGATCTGAGCAACCCGGTCTGCGATGCGCGAGGCCTGGGTGTTGGTGACAACGGTGACCTTGAGCGTGGGATGCGCGTCGACAATCTCGTGCACGCGCAGCGACACATCGGCTGTGGCAGAAACGGGACAGACCACCAAAAGGATGATGCGTGGGATGTCACGCACCTGCTCAAGCGAGGCCAGGCAGCGGTCGAGTTCGGAATTGTCGGCGTTGAGTCGCGTCGAATGGTCATAAGCGCCAGGGGCGTTTGCGCAAGCGTCATCGCCCGCCCAATACGTTGGAATCACGACTGTGGCGTTCATGCCTTACCCTCCCTGCAACACAAAAACGGGACGCCGCCAAACACAGGCGACGCCCCGCGACCTAGCTGATTCCATCATACCCACTTGGGCAAATCATTGCTCGCAAGTCGCAATGTTTATTGCGGATAACCCCAAAAGAGTACCGTGGACAGGCACAATAGCCGCTCGCTCCTATGCGGCATGCCCTGCCGCCCGAGTCATGCGGGACAGGCGGACCAGCAGCATAAAACCAACGACCAGCAGCACACCAATGGAAAGGACGCCCAGCGACGGGTTGCCGGTCAGCGAGGTGACGACCGACACCAGGAAGGTGCCCATGACGCTTGCATAACGACCAAAGATGTCAAAGAAGCCGTAGTACTCGTTGGATTTTTCCTTAGGGATAATGCGGCCAAAGTAGCTACGGCTGAGCGCCTGCACGCCGCCCTGGAACAGGCCGACCATAATGGCAAGCACCCAGAATTCGAAGGCGGTCTTTAGGAAGAACGCGGCAAACAGCACAATGCCCATGTAGGCGGCGACGGCCACCAGGATCATGTTGAGCGTGCCCACGCGGCCGGCGAGCTTGCCGTAGATGATGGCAGACGGAAAAGCAACAAACTGCGTAACGAGCAGCGCCAGCACCAACTGCGTCGAATCGATGCCCAAAGCCGAGCCGTAGCTGGTTGCCATGGAAATGACCGTGTGCACGCCGTCGATGTAGAAGAAGAACGCGACCATGTAGACCAGCACGGTCTTGTTGTGGGCGATCTCGCGCATGGTGTGTCCGACCTCGGAGAACACACCGCCCACGATGTGGCCGATGGTGTCCTCGGGACCGCGCTCGCGACCGTACTTTTGCTTATAGGTGCGAATGAGCGGCAGAGTAAAGATGAGCCACCAGGCGCCAGTGATGATAAACGACAGACGCATTGCCAGCATGGTGGGGACGCCAAGAGCGGGGCCACCCATGATAAGTGCCAGGCAGATGATGAACGGCACGGTGGAACCGATGTAGCCCCAGGCATAGCCCGAGCTGGACACGGCGTCCATGCGCTCGTCGGTGGTAATGTCGGGCAGCATGGCGTCGTAGAACGTCATAGACGAGTTAAGGCCGATGGTGCACAGCACGTACACGGTCAAAAATGCCATGGCGGACATTGGGATAGCCTGCGTCAGGCAAAGAACCAGGCCCGTGAGGAAGAAGCCCAAGAAGAACTTGATCTTGTTGCCGGCGTAATCGGCAAGCGCGCCCAGAATGGGCATGAGCATGGCAATGACCAGCGAGGCAATCGTCTGCGCGTTGCCCCAAGCGACCACCAGGTCTGCCGAGGAAGCACCGGTATTGATGGCGTTAAAGTAGATGGGCACCACCGAGGTATTGAGCAGCACGAGGGCCGAGTTGCCCACATCGTACATAACCCAGTTACGCTCGAGCTTGGTGTATTTCATGGACAGGGCCCCTTCGTATTCGCCCGATATGCAGTTAGTTCATCGTACCCCAATTGCCCAGAGGCGCCGGTAAGGATTCGGCAAAGGGGCACGCACGAGCCCTACTCCTCGCGGTCGAACTCTTCGTCGGCGCCGAGCACGCGACCGCTGTAATTGACGTGGTTGGTCACGGCTTCCATATCGCCGGTCTCGATAAAGCGGGCGACGGTGAGCTCGTAATCGAGCAGTGCGCGGTCAAAGACCTCGGGGAAGCTCTCGGTCGAGACCTCGTCGGTAAAGGGATTCTTCCATGTCAGATGGCCCAGGTTACCGGTGCGCTCGGGCAACTCCGTCGTCACGCGATGAGCAAGGCCGTCGAGCAGCGAGTAATCGTGCACCAAGCCCTCGAGCAGGGCAATCGCGCGCGTCTTGGCCGAACCGGCCGGCTCGATAGTGCGGTAGAGCAGCTGCATGTCGGCTACGGCGCCGCCGTACTCCCCCGCCGGGATGTCGATACCGTACACGCGTCCGGCGACGTAGCTCATCAGCACGCCGGCAACGCGATTGATGCGGTCGGTGGTGACGATCTCGCCCGCCGGCGGATAATCCTCGACCGTTGCCCCATCGCGCTTGAGCTGCAGCATCAGCACGTCCAAGTCGCTTTCGAGCACGGCATGAACTTGACTGCCCGAAGCCTCGAGCTCGGGATCGGACTCGACAATGCCAAACTGCTGCTCGTAGACAAAGGGATGGGCATTGCGATCGAGCACATAGTGCGACAGCAGGCCCAGCGCAAAGGCGCGACCCAGATTGGCATCGCGCGGCTGCAGGTGTGACACGCCGTCGCGCAGGCACGAGAACTGGCGCGACATGCGCGAGCGGTGCATGACCTGAGCAAGCGACATGCAGTCGGAAATGCGCGGCGTGAGCACGTGAAAGAAGAACGGGTCGGGACCTTGGTTTCCCAGGATAAAGGCGATGCGCTCTTCATCGGACGTGATGACGCCCTGTGGAAGACGGTCGATGCTTTCCTCGCCAAACAGATGATGGGTGATAAGCGCGGGCATAATGATCCTTTCGATTTCATTCGATGCCACCCATTATGCCCACCGCGCGCCCATGCCAAACCTGCGATGGTAAACGACGGCACGCAAGCCTCTTACGCAAGCCCCAGGTGCGACTTGACCTCGGCGGCACGACGGCGGGACACGGGCACCGTCGAGGTTACGCGATCCAGCCCGAGCTCCATCAGGCCCGTGGAGCCGATCTCGATATTATGCACGTCTTCCAAATTAACCAGATAGCTGCGGTGGACACGGATAAAGCCCTCGGAGGCCAAGCGGCGCTCGAGCGAGGAAATCGACTCATTGATCAGGTACGTCCCCTCGGCGCAGACGGCGTTGCAAAAATCGGCGCGCGCCTCAAAGTAGCAGACATCCGCCACGGGAATGAACACCTTTTTGCCCCCGCGATCCACCGTCAGGCGCAAAGGCTGGCGCGGAGCATGGACGACACGGCGAGCGCCCAGGGCAGTCTCGATCTTGTCGAGCGCCTTTGACAAGCGGGCATCCTCGACCGGCTTGACGATGTAATCGACAGCATCGAGGTTATAGGCATCGGCCGCATACTCGGCAAATGCCGTCACAAACACCACGACCGGCGGCGTCTTTAGGTTCTGCAGCGTCTCGGCAAGCTCAATTCCCGAGCGACCGGGCATGGTAATGTCTAAAAACAGCACGTCGGGCTTGTTCGACAAAATCGACTCCACGGCCTCGGTGACATTGCCCGCCTCGGCAATCTGACCCACACGCATATCCTTTTCCAACAGATAGCGTAGCTCAGCCCTAATTGGAGGCTCGTCATCAACCACCAAGATGTTCCAGCCTTCGGACATATGCGCTTCCCCTCTTTTTCTCTCAATCCAACCGTGTGCTACACCGTTAGCGGTGCCGGCTCATGCGGCTCGCCGTTCAACTCAACGATGACCTGCGTCCCCACGCCCTCCTGAGACTTCACGCGCATGCCAGAATCTTCTCCGTAAAAGAAATGGATGCGCTGAAGCACGTTGAAGAGCGCCAGGCCGCAACCTCGCTTGACGGAGCCGTCGGCGGTAATGCTCTCGGGCTCCTCTCGGCGATGCTGCTCAAACAGATGCGCGCAGACTTCTTCGCTCATCCCGATGCCGTCATCTTCGACGATGATCTCCAAGCCGTCATCGGTCTCAAAAGCCCTAACACGAATAGAAAGCGGCTCGATCTCGCGCTGCGCATGCTTGATGCAGTTTTCGAGCAGCGGCTGCAAGATAAACGGCGGTACTAGGCTGTCGCGCACCTCAAAGTCGATGTCGACCGAAACGCGCAGACGGCCGTCGCCATACCGGGCCTGCATAAGATTGATATAACGAGTGCCCTGTTCCACCTCGTGCTCGAGCGTGGTGAGCGTATCGGAGTCAGAAAGCGTCTGACGATAGTAGTTGGAAAAGTCGATCAGCAGCGATCGCGCCTTGTCGGGCTCGGTTCGAACGAGCGACACGATCGTGCTAATGGTATTGAACAGAAAATGCGGGTCGACCTGCGACTGCAGGGCACGAAGCTCAACGCGGGCTGTGAGCTCATCCTGGCGCTCGAGCTCAAAGCTCGCGAGTTGCGTGGAAATTAGATCGGCAAAGCCCGAGGCAAGGGCCGTTTGGCGCATATCAATGCTGCTCAGGCGGGGATAGTACAGCTCGAGTGTGCCCACGCAATGCCCGCGTACGGTAAGCGGCGCGACAATGCCGGCGCGCAGACGGGGAAAATAGCCGCCCGTCTCATTGGAGGTGTCACGCGAAAACACGCTCTGCTCGCCCGTCTCAATCACACTGAGCGTGGTCTTGAGCACCACCGGGGTGCCGGCAGGGCATTTTGCCGAGTCCTCGCCCCAGCTTGCCAACACCTGTTTGCCATCGGTAAAGCAGATGGCAGAGGCGATGGTCTCGGACAGGATAATTTTAGAGGCGCCCAGGGCCGCTTCGGGCGTAAGGCCGCGCGACGTGTAGGCGAATATTTTTGATGCGATGGCGAGCGTACGGTCGGTTGCGCTCGATGTGAGGTCGTCGGGGACCACAAAGACATACGAGAAAAAGAAGCACAGCATGACCAGGCCGGCAATAACGACAACGCCCGGAACGGGATTGGGATTATCGGTTAAATCCCAGATAAGCAGCAGGATAAGCGCCGGAACGACAATGCCGAGCAGGATGGCCTGGACCACATGCTGGGCCGTACGAAAGACCTTGGTAGAGTTGTAGCTCTTGCCCAGAATCAGCCTGTTTAAATCCACCGTCATCCCCTTTTATCTATCGCACCCATAGCAATAAAGAGGGCCGCAAGCGACCCTCTCCATTGCATTATGCAATCAAATACTGTGTTTTACATCCAGTCGTCGATGAACGGTAGTTTAGGCGCTGTATTTGTTGGCCTCGCCAAAGGTGCCCGCCTCGACGATCCAGCCGTCCTTCATGATGACGTCCATGTTGTCGGTGTTGAGCACGTGGATGTCGGCGGCGACGTCACCGTTGACGACCAGCAGGTCGGCGCACTTGCCGGCCTCGATAGAACCGGTCTCGTCCTCGATGTGGCACATCTTGGCACCGTTGAGGGTGGCGCAGGTGATGGTCTCGACCGGGGTGAAGCCGATCTTGTCGACGAACTCGTACATCTCCTCGATGGAGCAGGTGCCGTACGGGGTGACGAAGGAGAAGGAGTCGGAGCCGATCGTCATGACGACGCCACGCTTCTTGGCCTCGCGCAGGCAGTCGTAGTTGCGCTGCAGCTCCTTCTCGACCAGGGTGCCCTCGTACTTGTCGTGCAGCTCGGGGACGTAGACGGGCGGATAAGTGGCGTACCAGGTGGGCAGGAAGGCGATCGTCGGGGTGAAGAAGGTGCCCTGCTCGGCCATGAGGTCCATGGTGCGCTCATCGATATCGAAGCCGTGAATCAGCTGCTCGCAGCCAAAGCGGACGGAATCGTAGGCAGCGGCATGGTTGTTGTAGCAGTGGCTCCACACGGGGATGCCGACCATCTTTGCCTCTTCGACCACGGCCTGGATCTCCTCGGCGCAATAGTGCTGGTCGCGACCGGAGTCCCAACGCCAGATGCCGCCACCGGTAGCCCAGATCTTGATGGCATCGGGGTTCTCACGCAGGCGACGACGGACGGCCTTGCGCAGATCCCAAGGACCGTCGACCTGGTCGCCCCAGGGGTGGGATTCCTTGTTGAGCTCCTGGGTGCAGTGGTGGGAGTCACCGTGGCCGGCAACGCGGCAGAAGCCGAGGCCGGTGGCCAGAACGCGCGGGCCCTTAAAGACGCCCTTGTCGATGCAGTCACGGATCTGGATACCAAAGCGGCCGATCTCGCAGACGGTAGTGAGGCCGTGGGTGAGGCAGTCGTAGGCCTGCTTGACGGCGACGGCCTGCTTCTCGAGGAGCGGCTGCATGACCCAATCGGTGTCATCGTCGGTCAGGTTGCCCGAGAAGTGCAGGTGGGTGTCGATCAGGCCGGGAAGGACGGTTTTGCCGGCGGCGTCGATGACCTCAACGCCCTCGGGAAGGTCCTGCATAGCGCCGGCGTACTCGATCTTGCCGTTGTCGTCGACGAGAACGAGGGAGTTCTCGACCGGCTCGGCACCGGTACCGTCGATGAGCTTGCCGCCAACGATTGCATACTTAGTGGACATGGTTCCTCCTTATGGATCCATATAGTGGGCGAGGCCGTGTTGGGTCAAGGCCTCACAAAGCTACCCAAGTGGTGCCGGGTTCGGTGCGCGGGAGAGAGGATTCCGCGCACCCGATCCGCCCCGGCTAGGCGTTACTTTTTGCGGGAATTGGTGAAAGCCATGAGGGCCAGGCCAATAGCCAACCAGCCGATCACGATGCTCCACTCCACCATGTTGAGGGAGGCGGGAGAGAACGGAATCACGAGCAGGCCGATGATGATGGCGCAGGCAGCGATAGCGAGGCCGATGCCAAACTTGCCGCCGGGCACCTCGTAGGGACGAGGCAGGTCGGGCTCGGTGAAGCGCATGCGCAGGCAGGCGAGGGCGACCATACCGCAGGAGAAGATGAAGGCGAGAGCCGACACGTTGGTCAGAGGGATGAGCATGTTCTTGCCCAGGAACGGACCGATGACGGTGATAACGCCCAGAACGACGCAGGCGAGCTTGGGAGCGCCGGACTTGGGGTCGACCTCGGCGAACTTCTCGGGCAGTTGGCCCTTGCGGCCCATGGCGAGCATGATGCGGCTCGTGGCGCCGTAGAAGGAGTTCATCGGGCCCATGGGTCCAAGCGTGGCGATGACGAGCATGGCCAGGTACAGGAGCATGTTGATACCCTTGAGGCAGGCAAGCGCGGGAACCGGGCTCTTAACAAACTCATGCCAGTCGAGGATGGTGCCGAACGAGTAGATGCAGACCATGTAGAAGCCGCCGGCGGCCAGCAGGGCCAGGGAGATGATCTTGCCGAACTTGTTCCAGTTGAGGCCCTCGGCTGCTTCCTCAGCCTGCTGAGGAATGGTGTCGAAACCGGCGTAGAAGAACGGGGTCAGAACCAGGACCGACACGATGCCGGCGAACAGGCTGGTGCTCTCGGTAGTGGCCTTGCCGCCGCCAGCACCGGCGACCTGGGAGAACACGGGCATGGCGTTGTCCGGCGAGCCGGTGAACAGCGAGACGCCCATGGCGAGCAGCATGCCGCAGAGCAGGGCCTTGGTCAGGAAGGCCTGGAGCTTGGCGGCCGAGCTGGCACCGCGGAAGTTGAGGAAGATGACGTAGACTGCAAAGCCGAGCGCGATCAGCGTCGGGAACAGGTAAACGTCGGCGCCCAGGATGGTGTAGAGCTTGACGGCGCGCAGCCACTCAAGACCGGGCAGGCTGCCGAACATCTCGGACACGAGGGTCGAAATGGCGATGGCCTCCCACGGGCACAGGATGCCGTTGCCCAGGGCCAAAAGCCAACCGGTGATGTAGCTCAGCGTACGGCCAAAGCTACGATCGACATACTCGACGATGCCGCCCGAGATGGGGATAGCAGCCGTGAGCTCACCGAAAACAGCTCCGACGGGCACGAGGAAGATTGCACCCAAGAGGAATGCAATCATAGCGGGAACGGGACCGCCGCCCACGACCATCCAGTCGCCGACCTGCAGAACCCAACCGGTACCGATGATGGCACCGAAACCGATGGTGAAGAAGTTCCAGAGCGAAAGCGTTTTCTTCATGCCGCCGTTATCCTCGACTGCAACTTCTGCGTTCTTGTCCGCCATTGTTCCCCTCCTTTCCTTTTTGACGCCCCTCGACGTCACCCCTTGCGCGGTCTGTTTTGCCGCGCTCTTTTATTTCGTGGCTTTAAGATACGGCCTTGGCGCAGCAGCTCCGCTTGTAGCTCGACCGAAGGCAGAACTGCAAAACGAGCGGCGCCGTTTTTGGGACGAACGGCACGGTTTGCCGCTCATTGTTGCCGCCCGTCCGACGGGCGTACGCTCATCGGACGCATATAGAGATGTTTTTGAGGCCGTGTGTTTTGCGCCTTTCGTACCGTTTACCGAGCTTTTGACGCGCAGACCCATTTGTTGCACATCTTTTTTGTAGGATGGACAGGTTATACATGAGACAAGGCGGTACGAATGGCATACGGATACAACGACGGTGATCAACGGCGACAAAGCGTTCGCCTTGCTGGCCGTACCACGCCGACGCCCAGAAGTGCCACGAGCAGCAATCCGCAACGCCTCCAAGAGCAACCCAGGCCTTCGTCTCGGCAGCAGACAAGCAGAACGCGGCAGAGTGGTCGTCCGGGCACGAGCACAAGCGCGCAGCAAGATGGCCGCTTGGGCGCGCGCACTCGACAGCGTCAGGCCGAGGTTCCGCAACTGCGCCGCAACGGCGCACGTCAGTCCGGCATCCATATCAACCGCTTCTTTTCGCATCCCCAAGGCGGACGCGACGGCAAGCCTTACCGCTCGACATCGCACGTGAATGCCCCCGCCCTGCCGGCCCGTCGACTTCGCCTCGCACTGTGCTCTATCCTCACCTGTCTGGTCTTTGTGCTTATGAGCTCCTGTATGTCCCATGGCTCGGCCGGTCTCGAGCCCACCGCCGAGGACAAGCTGCTCAAGGCCCCCGTCGCGCCCGGTTATTCTTTCGCCTTTTCGACCCCGCGCTCGCAATGGCAAGCCGGCACGATGCCCCATATCTATCAGATCGACCCTGCGTGGTCGGAGCTGCCTTACGCCGGCGGCACCATCCGCCAAAATGCCTGCGGGCCTACGTGTCTCACCATGGTCTATATCTTTAAGACGGGACACACCGATATGACCCCCGTCGATATGTGCGCGCTTTCCGAGGCGGGCAATTACGCCCCCACCGGTGCAACCGAATGGTCGTTTATGACGAGTGGCGCGTGGCAGTTGGGACTTAACGGAACGGAGCTCCATAACGATCGCGACTCGATGACTCAGGCGCTGCGTTCGGGAGCGCCCGTCATCGCCGCCGTTCGGCCGGGCACCTTTACCAGCGTTGGACACTACATTGTGCTTTACGGTATTGACGACGCCGACCAGATTGGAGTCTTCGATCCCAACTCGGCCAGCCGCAGCGCCCGCCGCTGGGGCGCCGTAGAGGTCCTTAACGAAGTCGAAGCCATGTGGGCCTACTACTAGTCATTGGGGACAGACTTAAATGAGTGGTCATTGGGGACGCTCTTGTTTGACTAGTCATTTAAGAACGTCCCCAATGACTAGGTGAATAGCAAAAGCCCCGCAGTCGGAGCGGACTGCGGGGCTCATGAAGAGAGGCTAGTTTGTGGGCGCTTTGCCCAGCGCCCACGAGAGAGGCAACAGAGTAGAGACTACTCGTGAATGCGGGTACCGGAGAGGCCAGCCATGGTCTCGGCGGCCTTGTCCAGAGCGCCGATGATGCAGGTGCGGCCCTTGCGGGAACGGGCGAACTTGATGGCAGCGCGAACCTTGGGCTCCATGGAACCCTTGCCGAACTGGCCCTCGTCGGCCAGGCGCTCGGCCTCGTCGGCGGTGAGGTCCTCGAGCTCCTCCTGGTTGGGCTTG
>JAIHVJ010000222.1 GCA_022720335.1 Collinsella sp. | reverse complement strand
CGTCCGCGCCGTGGAGCACTCCCAGGACCTGCCCGTGTCCGTCCCCGAGGAGATCGCCTGGGAGAACGGCTGGATCACGACCGCCGAGCTGGAGGAGGCCGCGGAGGCCTACGGCAAGTCGGTTTACGGCCGGCACCTGAAGAAGGTCGCCGCCGGCGAGATCGTCAACAGCCCGCGCGAGTACTAAGTCATTTCTGTTTGGGGTAAACTGTAAACGGTTTCGTTGGCTTAAGAAAGGAGTTGTCTATGGCCACTTCGAGCATAAAAGCACCAATTGTGATTTCTTCTCCTGCGGCCGCAGAGGCCCTTTGCAAGGCGTACGAAGAAGGGCAAAGGAGAGGGAGCCGGGATGCCCTAAAGAAAAGCGAACGTTTTAAACGCGAACATCCGTCACGTGCGGCTCAAATCGACCGCTTGTTTACAAAGATGGGTCTTTAGCTTATGGCGTTGTCAGTCTATCGGGTTTCCGAGTTGATTGATATAGTCGGCGAGGAGCGCGCATCTGCTCTCCTCGCCACTTTTTGCTGTAGCCGTAATTCAGATATTGAGCAGTTTGTCCGCAATAAAGCAATTGATTTTGAAAAGCAGGGCATTGCAATCTCGTATATCGTTATTGACGAACTTGAGGATTCGGCCGTAATTGCGGGTTTTTATTCCCTTGCACTTAAAGTTGCTAGGATTGAGATGACGTGTCTTAGTAATTCTGTAAAGAAGCGTCTTCTTAAGTTTGGGCAGAGCTTTTTTGAGTCGGGGGATTGCTTTTTGCCTTCCGTGTTAATTGCCCAATTTGGTAAAAGCGATATTTATTCGGGTCTAATGCGAGGTTCCGATCTGATGGATCTTGCTGTTTCGAGCGTACGTGAAATACAAACTCTTGTTGGGGGCCGATTTTTGTTTTTAGAGTGTCAAGATTCCCCCAAGTTGCTTGCTTTTTATCAAAAGCAAGGATTTGCGACATTCGGTGTTCGTCGTTCTAATGCTGATTTGGAAGTATCGACTGACTCTACACTTGTTCAGCTTTATCGTTTTGTTAGGCCTGTTTAATTTAAAGGATGATTGGAATTTCATGTCTGAGATTTTTGAACCCAAGAACATCATCGTCACGGGCGGTTGCGGCTTCATCGGCAGCAACTTCGTGCACTATGTCGTCAACAATCACCCGGACGTCCACGTCACCGTCCTGGACAAACTGACCTACGCCGGCAACCCCGAGAACATCGCCGGGCTGCCCTCCGACCGCGTGGAGCTCGTCGTGGGCGACATCTGCGACGCGGAGCTGCTGGACCGCATCGTCCCGGGCCACGACGCCATAGTGCACTACGCCGCCGAGAGCCACAACGACAACTCCATCGCCGACCCGGAGCCGTTCCTGCGCACCAACGTCGAGGGCACCTTCCGCCTGCTGGAGGCCGTGAGGAAGCACGGAATCCGCTACCACCACGTCTCCACCGACGAGGTATACGGCGACCTGGCGCTCGACGACCCGGCCAAGTTCACCGAGGAGACCCCGTACCATCCGTCGAGCCCCTACAGCTCGACCAAAGCCAGCTCCGACATGCTCGTGCGCGCCTGGACGCGCACCTACGGCCTGCGCACCACGATCTCCAACTGCTCCAACAACTACGGCCCCTACCAGCACGTTGAGAAGTTCATCCCGCGCCAGATCACCAACATCATCGACGGCGTGCGCCCCAAGCTCTACGGCCGCGGCGAGAACGTCCGCGACTGGATCCACACCGAGGACCACTCCTCGGCCGTCTGGGACATCCTCACCAAGGGACAGATGGGGGAGACCTACCTCATCGGCGCCGACGGCGAGAAGAACAACATCACCGTCCTACGCATGATCCTCGAGGCCATGGGGCGCGACCCCGAGGACTTCGACTGGGTCGCCGACCGCCCCGGCCACGACCGCCGCTACGCCATCGACTCGACCAAGCTCCAGCGCGAGCTGGGCTGGAGGCCGGCCCACACCGACTTCGCCGAGGGCCTCAGGGCCACCATCGACTGGTACGTCGCCAACGAGCCCTGGTGGCGCCCGGCCAAGGAGGCCACCGAGGCCCGCTACCGCGCCCAGGGGCAGTAGGCCAAAACCCGGTTTCACAACCTCTTCGATAGGAGCTTTTCCCACATGGCAGACATCGCATTCGAGAAGGAACTCGCCGCCGCCGAGACCGGCATCGAGGGCCTGAAGGTCGTCGACCTCGCCGTCCACGGCGACTCGCGCGGCTGGTTCAAGGAGAACTGGCAGCGCGCCAAGATGTGCGCGCTCGGGATTCCCGACTTCCGCATCGTCCAGAACAACATCTCCTACAACGACAGCCGCGGCGTCACCCGCGGCATCCACGCCGAGCCCTGGGACAAGTTCATCTCCGTGGCCCGCGGCAGCGTCTTCGGCGCCTGGGTCGACCTGCGCGAGGACAGCGCGACCTTCGGCAAGGTCTACACCTGCACGCTCGACCCCTCGAAGGCCATCTACGTGCCGCGCGGCGTGGGCAACTCCTTCCAGGCCCTGGAGGACGGCACCGCCTACACCTACCTGGTGGACGCCCACTGGTCCCTCGAGTTGAAGAAGACCTACACCTTCGTGAACCTCGCCGACCCCGAGCTCGCCATCGAGTGGCCGATCCCGCT
>JAIHVJ010000031.1 GCA_022720335.1 Collinsella sp. | reverse complement strand
ATCTCGGTCGCGGCCTGGATGAACTCAGGCTGCTCGGGATAGCGGGCCTTGAGCTCTTCGAGAACTTTCTGCGTGTAGCTCATGCTTCCTCCAATGATGGGAAACGAAAAATGTTGGTCGCGGCACCCTATGCGCCGCGAACTTTATCGAGTATGGATAATATCGCACTGTTGCAGCAAAGTTTCGCATAAGCCGACGAGCAGATGTTTCATTTTGATTACGATGCAGGTAGAAGCGTTTTTGAGTGTCTGACGCGCAAAACCCGTGTTTCAAACCTGTTTCGTCCACATGTTCCAAACCACCACAAAGGTGCCTGTCCTCAATATGGCGGTGTTGGTGATTAGAGGACGAGCTGGTGGTAGTCGGCGGGGGTTACGCGGCCCTCGGTGACAGCGCGGAAGGCGGCGAGGGTGTCGCCCGAGAACGGCATGGCCCAGCACAGCCCGCAGCCGGCGGTGATGGAGCCGGGAAGCGGCATGATGCGCCCGGGCACACCGGCGGCAAGGCACAGCTGCTCGCATTCCATCACATCGAAGGTGCTATCAAACGACACGATAATCTTGCGCTCGTGGTCGAGGGCATCACCGGACGGGCCTTCGCGGTGTGCCTCGCGATACGCCGCGGCGGCCGTTTCCTCTTCCGCGGTATGTCCACAGCCACCGCAGCCGCATGTACAGGGCTCGGAACCATCGCAAGTGCAAGGCTCTCCCGTGTCGGGGCAAATATCTTGAGACATGGCAACTCCAATCGTCTAGGCGAGCAACTCGGCCGCCGTAAACTCCTCGGGCGTATTGACGTTTTCGAAGCAGAGCGTCGAGCCGGCGACCTTAACAATCTGCGGCTCATCCATATAACCAGCTTGAACGCGATTGATCAGGCAGCGAATGCGTTGGCGGTCGCAGGAGAGCAGCTCTTGGGCAACCGGCGCACACGCGTCACGGCGCCAGACGGCGCAAAGCGGCTCAATCCCCCGCTCCTCGCGCGGCACGCACACATCGAGCGCCTCGGCCTCAACATGATCGGCAAGCGCGCCGATGAGATCCGGCGAGACAAACGGCATATCGCAGGCGACAATCGCCACGAGCGGCAATCGGGCCGCGGTCAACGAGCTCGCGATGCCGCGCATGGCGCCCGCCGACCCTTCAAGGTCCGCCACCACACGCGGCACCAGGCCGCCAAACGCGCGCTCCTCAAGGTAGGCCAGCTCGCTGGGACGCGACGTCGTCACGACCAACTCGTCGGCAACTGGCGCCAGCCGGCCCAGCACGCGCTCGATGAGCGGCTCGCCGCAAAACGCCATGCGGGCCTTATCGCAGCCCATGCGCGAGGACAGCCCGCCCGCCTGGACGACACAAGAAAGATCGGCACGTCTTACGGTAGTCATACGGCAAAACACCTCCATCGGCACGTTCAAAATCCAGCGCACGGGGCAAATACCGTAGACGACATGACAGACGACACGGCGGACCCGTACAAAAACAAAACAGCGCCTTTGCGGCACGCAGTAAGACCGCGAGCACAAAAGCGCTGGTAGCGTATGGCGGGAACGTATGTGAATCGAACACATCCAAGACGTTTTGCACGCCTCGCAACGGTTTTGAGGACCGCGGAGCCCACCGGAGCCCATCCGTTCCCAAGTGCGGCGGTATTTTACCAAACCGAGCAGCCAATCTAGCGCAGGGACCTCAGGCCGCCGGCCTCCTTATCGAGCACCGTAAAGCGCACGGCATCCAGGTGCTCCAAGATGCTGATGGCGCGTTTGCGCGACACGCCCAGGGCCTCGCGCAGCACGCTCGTGGTGGCAGCGCCGCCGGCTGCCTCAATGGCGGCGGCGACGAGTTCGCGTGCATGGGCCTCGGCGGCAGCGGACAGGGCAACGTCGCGCTCGACCTTCACGATCGAGCGGTTGAGCGAAAGCTCGCGCAGGGCACGCGTCATGGTGTCGCGATCGAGCTGCAGCTGCTCGCCCACCTCGGGCAACGTCGGTGCATCGAGGCCAGCTTCGTCCAGCAAGGCAACGATACGTTCGCAAGCCTCTCGCACCACGCGTGCCGCCGCGGCAGCCGAATGCGGATCGAATACCTCGGCGCCCTCGGCGGCGCACACGCCGCGCGAGCAGCCCTCGGAAATCAGGGCTGCGGCAACTGCATCGTCAGCGGCAGGCCACGCAGCATGGGCAACGGCGCCGGGCGTAAAGCCCGTCTCCTTGGGGGCAGCCGCGTGCATAGCGGTCAGGGTCGCCGCAAGCACGTCCATGGCGGCATCGAGCGCGGCGGCATTCACATACAGCGCATCGCCCGAGCCGGCAAGCTCGCAAACAGCACCTCGCGCCACCAACTCTTTCAGCGCGGCATCGGCCTCACCGGAAAGAAGATCTAGCGCCGCGGCAACGTCGGCTACCACGACTGGCAACATCTGCAGCGCCAGCCACGCGTCCACACCAGCGACGGCATCGCCGGCCTCAAGCGCTGCAAGCAGCGCGCGCTCCCCCTCAGTAAGTTCGCGCGAACGACGGCAGCGCGAAAGCAGCACGCGCCCGCCGCCGATGAGCATAACGGGCGAATACGACAGCACCACGGCATGGTCTCCGGCGCGCAGCGGCAGCGGTTCCTCCAAGCGTACCTGCACCACTCGCGTCTCTCCCACCGTCATGGGGGCCTCGCCCTCCATGAGCATGATACGGCCGACGACCTCAGCCGTACCCGCCATCACGTGCACACGCGCACCCGACTCGAGCACACGCGGCTTAGCTCCCTCGCGACCCAAATACGTAAACGTCATCATAAAGCGCATCGTCTGGCCAAAGTGGCCCGCCACGCCCAGCATCTCACCGCGATCGAGCGCGGCGACACCATCGCCCACCAAGTTGAGCGCCACGCGCTGTCCGGGCAGTGCTCGCGGCGTATCGCCATGCACCTGAATCCCGCGCACGCGACAGACCGTACGCGACGGCAGCGCGACGAGCTCATCCCCCACCGCGACGGGCGCATCGTGCAACGTTCCCGTCACCACGGTACCGGCGCCCTTGATCGTAAAGCAGCGGTCGATGGGCAGACGCGGCGCGGCATCGGTGCGCTCGGCACGGTCGCGGCAGGAATCCCAGCAAGCGGCAACCTGCTCGTCGAGCGCAGCCAGCAGGTCATCGATCCCCGCGCCGGTCTTGGACGACACGGGTACGATCGGCGCGTCCGCAAACACGGTACCCGACAAAAAATCATCGACGTCGAGCTCGGCAAGCTCGGTCATCTCGGCGTCGGCCAGGTCACACATCGTCAGCGCGACCACCATATGCGTGACGCCCAGCAGCTCCAGCACATGCACGTGCTCGCGCGTCTGCGGCATTACACCCTCAACGGCAGAGACCACCAACACGGCAACGTCGATACCCGTCGCACCCTGCACCATGGCGCGCAGGTAGTGTGCATGCCCCGGCACGTCGACCAGGCCCACGATCTTGCCACTCGGCAGCGCCAGCTCGCCAAAGCCAAGCTCAACCGTCATGCCGCGACGACGCTCAACTTCCAGGCGGTCGGGGTTTTTACCCGTCAGTGCCTCGATGAGTGCCGACTTACCGTGGTCGACGTGGCCCGCCGTACCTATGATAACGGGACACTCCACCAGCGCTTGAACCTCACTCATCGGCGCACCGCCTTGGCAACGCATGCGGCAAGCGTCGACGCCGCTGTCTCGATATCACGGTCGCCCACGAGTGTGCGCACATCAAACAAAATGCGATCGTGCGAGGTTCGCGTGACAACCGGCGTGTCGAAGTCCTGGACAAGCGAGCGCTTGAGCGCGTCGACCGTCAGGCGCTCGTCAACAAGACGCACGGCAACGCACATCGACGGCAGTTCAACGGTAGGAAGCGAACCGCCACCGGGCGTCGAGGACTCCTCGACAATCTCCAACGCAACGGCGCACGGGCAACCGGCCTTATCGAGCCCGGCGACCATACGATCGCGCAGCTTGCGGGCACGTCGCTCCAGATGAGCCTGCGGCAGCGTAAGCATGCTGAGCACCGGAATATCGCGATGGGCGACATCGGCGCCATCCATGTAGATACGCAGCGTGGCCTCGAGCGCCGACAGAGCCAGTTTGCCCGGACGCAGAGCGCGCATGAGCGGATGTGCGCCGCAGGCCTGGACCAGATCGCGACGACCCATGATAATGCCCGCCTGCGCGGCACCGAGCAATTTATCGCCCGAGCACGACACCAGATCGAGCCCCGCCGCGACCGAAGCCGGCGTGGGCTCCTCGCCGCCGCGCACCAGGATGTCATCGGGCAGCAGCGCGCCCGACCCCTGGTCTTCATAGAACAGCAGGCCGTGCTTATGGGCCAGAGCGGCGAGCTCCTTTGAGCTCACTTCCTCGTGAAAACCCTCGATGCGATAGTTAGAAGGATGAACCTTCAGGATCATGGCCGTTTCGGGCGTGATGGCGCGCTCGTAGTCGCCCAGATGCGTGCGGTTGGTGGCGCCGACCTCGACGAGTTTGGCGCCCGAGGCCGCCATGACGTCGGGGATGCGGAAGCTGCCGCCAATCTCGACAAGCTCACCGCGGCTGACGATAACCTCTTTGCCCGCGGCATGGGTGGCAAGCACCAGCAGCACCGCGGCGGCATTGTTGTTGACCACGAGCGCGTCCTCGGCACCGGTAAGTGAGCGGATGAGCTGCGCGGCATGCTCCTTGCGCGACCCGCGCGAGCAGGTGTCGACGCTGTACTCGAGCGTGCTATACCCGCGCGCAACCTCGGCCACGGCCTTGGCGGCCGACTCCGCGAGTGGGGCGCGACCCAAGTTGGTATGGATGACCACGCCCGTAGCGTTGACGGCAGGACGCAAGCTCGGCAGCGCGGAGCGATGCGCACGCCACTCGATGGCCGAGGCCAGCTCGCGCTTAGAGCGCGGAGCGGCGCCGGCACGAATCGCGGCGCGCTCCTCGTCGAGCTCGGCCGTGACGGCGGCATGCACCACCGCGTCGCAGGTCTCCCCCGCCGCCTTCACTACCGGCCACTCGGCAAGCAGCTCGTTGACGGAAGGAATGGCGCGCAGACGGGCGCGCACCTCATCGGACATGTTCTGGCTATCGCTCATGTGCGGCCTTTCAAAAGAAACGTGGATCAGTCGAATACATCAGCTGAGTCAATTACTCGTCATTATCCCCGCGCGCGACAATCTTTTCCACGCGAACGGCGTTTTCCTGGGTGAGCGCGGCACCCGTCAACGGGTCCCAACGCAACGGCGTATGGTCGAGCGGGCCCACGCCCAAGGCTTGAGCGCCAACGGCATCGGCACCAAACGAACGCCCACCGGGAGTGGCCGAGGTGAAGATGCACGCCGGATGCAGATACGGCGTCGTCTCCACGCGCACGCGGTCGCGGCCCATATCGCTCACGAGTTCCACGACCTCGCCATTGGCGATGCCCATGCGTGCGGCAACATCGGCATTCATCTGCACGGCGTCCAAGTCGGAACCCGCCTCGGCGGCACCTTGGGCCGCGAGTCTGCGCGAGGTATGCGACTCAAAGGGACGGTTGCCGCTAATGAGGCGAAACATTCCTGGGCCGGGCTCAACCATGGGAGCGATCCAGTTGGGTACACGACCCAGGCCGGCTCGTTCCCATACGTCGCTTGCCAGCGCGATCTTGCTGCCGTTCAAGGGAATCACCGGCTCGCCCGTGCGCATCGGCAGCGCCATGCCTGTATCGGCCCAGCCGCGCTCCTTGAGCTCGTCTAGTTCGATCCCAAAAGGCGCCACCTGGGCAGCCGCCAGATTGTCAGACGTAAACTGGAAGTACTCGCCCACGCCACACGCCTGCGCCAGACCGGCAAAAATCTCCCGACCGGGACGTGTGTCGTCATGCAAAATGGGCAGCACGGCGTTGCGGTAGAACACGCGCGCGTCGTTGCGACCCACGATCGTACCCACGCCGCGGTCGGCCTCCAGATACGTCACATCGGGCAGCACGAAGTCGGAAGCGCGCGCCGTCTCGGACCAGCGAATATCAATCGTCACGAGCAAGTCGAGCTGCTGCAAAATACTCAACCAAGCCTGTGCATTGCCATAGCCCGCACCGGGGTTACTGGCATAAACGATGAGCCCACGCAAATCGCCGGCAAGAATCGACTGACCGATGGTCGTACACAGGCCACGCACCGAATCGACCAGTGGATAGCGCTCGGACCCCAGCTTGGACATGCGCGGCACCGGCGGCGTCGCAAAGCGTGCGGGATCAAGGTCGCCCAGCGCAAGCGGTGTGGGTGGATTGAGCGCGCCGCCCGCATGCCCCAGGCAGCCTAACAGCACATCAACCAGGCAGATAGCGCGCGCCGTCTGGGTGCTGTTGGCATACGCAATGCCAATGCCACCGTGAAAGCCCGCGTCGACAACGGCGGCAGGCGCCGCAGCAGCCAGGTCGCGCGCCGTCGCGCGGATGTCATCTGCCGGCACGTCGCACATGGACTCGGCCCACTCGGGCGTCCAAGCGCCAGCCGCCTGCGCCAGCTCATCAAAACCCGTGGTATAGCGGGCCACAAAGTCGTGGTCGTACAGGTTCTCGGCAATCAGCACATGTGCGATGCCCAACAGCAGGGCCAAATCGCAGCCCGGGCGCACGCGCAGCCAGCGATCGGCAAGCGCGGCCGAGCCGCTGCGCCGAGGGTCAACCACGATGATTTTCGCCCCACGTCGACGGGCATCGTTGAGCGCATCAACGGCCCCCATCGTCGATGAATCGACGATGGAACGCCCCAGGTACATGATGCAGTCGGTATGCGCAAGGTCGGAGGCGGGGCTGTAGCCCAGGCTGTGCTCCCATCCGGTGAGACGACTTACCTCGCAGGCGCCATCGGCACCGTACACGTTGGGCGAACCCAGCGCATGCATAAAGCGATAGGCCCAGTAGCGGTCGAACGAGGGAACGCCGAGCGTCATGCCCAGCGCACGGGGCCCGCACTCGTCAACAATCCCCAAAAGACGCTCGGCAATCTGAGCAAACGCCTCGTCCCACGAAATCGCATCGAACCCCGAGCCATCAGCTCGCCGACGCATGGGATACACGATGCGGTCGCGCTCGTCAAACGGCATTGCCAGGCGATGGCGCCCGCGGGCGCACAGGGCACGCGTCGCGCACGGGTGCCCCGGCACCGGCAACTCGGCCACCACACGCCCATCCTCAACATGGGCTGCAAAGGCGCAATCGGCATAGCATCCCCCACATGTGGTCACCACGGAGCGACCGTCATGCATAACTCTCGATGCCATCTCGATTATTCCTTCCAGCTCAGGGGTCCAAGCCCCACCGCACCACAGTTCTGCCACCAGCTGCCGCGACGCAAAGCCCGCAGCATCCACCGCAGCAAGACACGAAGAGCCTCCCAAAAGGCAAACGCCCCTCGGGAGGCCCGTACGTCATTCCGGCTTATTACGCCTCGGACTTCTTGGCGTAGATAAACCAGTAGCCGAGCGCGACCAGAACCGCGCCGCCCACGATGTTGCCCAGCGTGGCGGCGGACAGGTTAAACGCAATGCCCGCGGCGTTGAGCGCATCGGCGCCGGCGACCTTGGCACCATAGCCGCACGCGTGCATCACGGCGCCCATGGGCAAAAAGTACATGTTGGCGACGCAGTGCTCAAAACCACAGGCCACAAAGGCGGCGATGGGCAGCAGAATGCCCACAACCTTATCGACCACGGTCTTGCCAGCGGTACCGATCCAAACAGCCAGGCACACAAAGATGTTGCACAGGATGCCGCGGAAGAAGATCGTCACCCAGTCGACCGTCACCTTGCCGGCGGCGACGCTCACCATGGAATTGGCGACCGCCTCGCCGTTGAGCTTGTAAATGCCAGCCATGTACACCAAAAAGACGATGAACAGGGCACCGACAAAGTTACCAAGCCACACGACGAGCCATGCCTTGAGCATCTGAGCCAGGGTGATCTTTTTGCTCTTGAGCGCGCAGACCATGAGCGAGTTGCCGGTGAACAGCTCGGCACCGCACACCAGCACGAGCACCAGGCCCAGGCAAAAGCACAGGCCGCCCACGACGCGCTGGGCACCCCAGCCCAGCGTGCTGTCGCTCAAGAACACGGTAAAGAACAGGCCGCCGAAGGCAATGAACGCGCCGGCGAACATTGCCAACAGAAAGGCCTTTGCGACCGGCAGGTTGGCCTTGGTCACGCCGGCGGCCTCGGTCTTGGCCTCGATCGCGGCGGGCGCCAGGCAATCGGGAGCGGGATATTCTGCCTTGGAATCTGCCATGTCAATCACTTCTTTCCTAATCAGCAGGGACAAGCACTCTATTGCTCTTGCCCCAAGCGGACAAAGTGGGAAAAGTCGTTGGCGGCTACGGCGTCGTACACGGCGTCGACGGCGTCAAAGACTTCCGGGGACATGGGGTTGTAGAACTCCGTGTCGCCCGGCTGAATCCCTATGAAGACGATATCTTCGCACGATTGCTCAATCTCTTCGATCAGAATCGACAAAGGAAGCGAATGCGTGGTGAACATCGACTTGCGGGCCACATCGCGCTTGTCGAGCAAGCGGATGGACCCGACGGGCAGCGCCATGTCGGCGGCATCGACCAAGACCAGGCGCGGCGGACGCTCGCGCTTGACCTCGATGATGTCATCCTCGGGCGTTTGCCCGCCGTCGATGGTGTACCAACCGGCGATGGGAGCGTTCTCCATCTTTTTGGAGAGCACGGGGCCGGCGGCATCGTCGGCACGCAGCACGCTTCCCGCCGTGAGCACGATACCCGCAAAGGGAGCACCGTTCACGCGGCCATCCACAACGCGACCCATTACTGCAACCTCCCCGTCAGATACACGCCCGACACATCGCGCACGCGCTCAGCCAGATCGCGGAACTTCATCAGAAACGCGACCTGCTGGGCATGCAGGCCAAAGTCGTCGTCGAACACCGAAATGCCGGCCTTGGCCGACCCACGAAAACCGCGCTCGTCGAGCAGCGCATCGCAGGCCTCGAGCAGCGACGGTACCGCCGCCTTGTCGAGCTGGCACTCGCCAAAGGAGCGGATGGCCTCGAACTTTGTCTTGGCCTCCCCCTCCTGCAGCGCGTCGACGAGCGAATAGAACACATCCACCGGCACCGACAGGCGCGGCTCAAAGCAGTCGAGCACGCCGGTGTGGTGGCCCACGGCGAGCGTGTAGTACAGCACGTCGCAGGCCTCCTGGGGAACGTCTTCCTCGGTCTCCACAAACTTACGCGTGAGCTCATAGAAGACCACCTGGTCGGGCGCATGACCCAGGCAGGGGTCGGCGACGCCCTCGGCAGCCTCGTCGCTTGCGCGCGAGGCGTCGTCAAAGGAGCCGCCGAGCATACCGGGGCCCGCAAAGTAACCAGAGCGGTCCGTGAGTTCCATCTAGCGACCTCCGGCCAGCACCAGATCCTGCAGCGCCGAGTAGACCTCAACGCGGCGCGGATCGTCCTGCTTGTCGATGAGCAGCGCCATGGCACCGCGGATATCGCCCTTGGGCGCAGCCTCGAGCGTGTCCATAAACTCGTTGGCCAGGTCGCGGCCGTAACGGTAGCCGCTCATGGCGCGAGCCTCACGCTCGATGGCAACGCGCAGCTTGTACGGCACGCCGGGGTGCAGGATATCGGCCTGCTCGCCGGCGGCCTCCACCGTGGTCTCGGCATGGAGCTTTTGGTCCAGCAGACCGAGCGCCATGGCAAAGCCGTAGACGGTCTGCGCGGGGCTGGGCGGGCAGCCGGGGATGTAGACATCGACCGGCAAAATCTTATCCGTGCCGCCCCAGACGCAGTAGTTGTCGTAGAAGATGCCACCGGTGCAGCCGCACGCGCCATAGGACACCACGATCTTGGGATCGGGTGCGGCCTCAAAGGCGCGCAGGGCCGGCATGCGCATGGCACGCGTCACGGCACCGGTGTACAGCAGCACATCGGCGTGACGGGGCGAAGGCACGACCTTGATGCCAAAGCGCTCGACGTCGAAGACGGGCGTGATGGAACCGAAGATCTCGATTTCGCAGCCGTTGCAGCCGCCGCAGTCAACGCGGTAGACGTACACCGAGCGCTTGATCTTCTTAAGAAGGGTCTCCTTGGCCTTCTCGATGCTCTCGTCGAGCTCGATCTTGGTCGGGCGGTACTGAAGCCGCTCGGGCAAAAGCGTGGGTTCGGCCATGGTTACTCCTCCTTCGTTTCAAAATCCATGATGATGCCCTCGACCGGCGCCGGACCGGCGGGAATCTCGGGCGCATCGGGGTTAAGCTCGCGGTCGATATACTCCGGGTTCACACCGTGGCCGCCCAGATACTCCATGCCGGGGCCCTGAGGCTCACCGGACGCAAGCGTCTCGTTGGCAGCCATGCCGTGCGCGTTGCCGGTCTTTACGGCCGAGGCGGCGCGCAGGGCGTCGAGCTCGCGCTTGCACTCCTGGCACATACTGACGGTACGGGCGGCCTGCTTGGCCTCCATGCCGCCGGCCTTTTGCAGCAGGCGCTTGGCGTAGTCGATCTCCTTGTGCGGAGCGAACGGCTTGCCGCAGCGCGAGCAGTGCTCGAGCGTATAGACGCTCTTGCTGGTGAGGTCGTCCTTGCTCATGACGGCCAGCTCAAACTCCTCGGTGAGCTTGATGGCCTCCATGGGGCAGGCTTCCTCACAGCGGCCGCAAAAGATGCAGCGACCGTAGTCGATCGACCAGGTGATGGTATCGGCCGCAAGGTCGGTGTCCATGCGAATGGCATCGGCCGGGCACGCCACGCCGCAGGCACCGCAGGCGATGCAGAGCTCGGCATTGTGCTCGGGCTTGCCGCGCATGTCCTTGTTGGTGGGGAACGGAGCAAACGGGTACTTGACCGTCGCGTCGCCGGCCTTGGCGTTAACCTTCCAAAGCTTCAGCATATTAGAGCGCCTCCTCATCGAGCGGAGCGGCCATGGTGCCCTCGCCCGCAAGCGGCGACTTGTCGCGCCAGACGTTCTCGAACTGCTCCTTGTCGAGCACGTGGTCGCGCTTGGCGGCGACATCGGTCACCGTCACGCGGTCGGTGCAGGAGTAGCACGGGTCGAGCGAGCCGACGATCAACGCAGCGTCACCCACGGTGTTGCCGCGGAACATGTAGCGCAGGACCGGCCAGTTGCTGTACGTGGCGGCCTTGGCGCGCCAGCGGTAGCACTTCTGGTTGTTGCCGAGCATGGCCCAGTGCACGTCCTCGCCGCGCGGCGCCTCGGTGGCGCCGATGGCGTACTTATGCGGGGTGTACTCCCAATCCGTGGTGAGGATGGGGCCCGACGGGCAGTTCTCGAGCATGGTCTCGATCATGTCGATCGAATCATAGACCTCCTGGATGCGAACGGCGGTACGGCCGAAGGCATCGCAGGTGTCGGCCGTGGCGGCGTGCATCTTTTGGACGTCCGGATCGGCGTAGCCGTCGAAGGGATGGTCAAAGCGCACGTCGCGGGCATAGCCCGAGCCACGCATGAGCGGGCCGACCGGCGAGAAGTCGCGTGCGATCTTGCGATCCAAGATGCCGATGCCACTCGTACGCTCAATAAAGTTGGGCGTGGAGAGCAAGACGTCGACGAGTTCCTGAACCTCGGAGCGCAGCTGGTGGATGGTCGTGAGCGTGGAAAGCTTCTGCTCGGCCAAAATGTCGCGACGCACGCCGCCGATCACGTTGAGGCCGTAGGTCTTGCGGTGACCGGAGAGCTTCTCGGCCAGATCCATGGACTTCTCGCGGACGCGGAAGAACTGCTGGAAGCCGGAGTCGAAGCCCGTGTAGTGCGACGCCAGGCCAATGTTGAGCAGATGCGAGTGCAGACGCTCGACCTCGAGCATGATGGCGCGGATGTACTGGGCGCGCGGCGGGACATGGATGCCCTGGGCGCGCTCGACGGCCTCGGCATAGGCCACCGAGTGGGCGCAGCCGCAGATGCCGCAGATGCGGTCGGCGAGGAACGTCACGGCGTCATAGTTCAGGCGCGTCTCGGCGACCTTCTCCATGCCGCGGTGCACGTAGAACAGACGGTAGTCGGCGTCGACGATCGTCTCGCCCTCAACGAACAGGCGGAAGTGGCCGGGCTCGTCGGAGGTAATGTGCAACGGGCCCATGGGGACGAGCGTCGTCTCCTTGCCCTTGGTATCGGCCAAGAACTCATAGTTTTCCATGTCGCTCGCGGGAGCGGGACGGAAACGGTAGTCCATGGAGTCCTTGCGCAGCGGGTACAGGCCGCTGGGCCAATCGTCGGGCAGCACCAGGCGACGACGATCGGGAAGGCCCTCGGGAATCAGGCCGAACATGTCGCGCAGCTCGCGCTCGCCCCACACGCAGGCGGGGACGAACGGCGTCACGGACGGGAACGTCATCTTGGCGGGATCGACCTCGGTGCGCACGGTCACCCAGCCGGGGTCCTCCCCCTCCATGGAGATGACGTAGTACACGGCGTAGCGACCGCACAGACTGCGCTCGTCGTTGCCGATGATCACGGGAATCCAGCCGTAACGCTCGTAATACAGGTAGTGAACGGCCTCGGGCAGCTTGTCCTGCTTGACGGTAATCGTCAGCTGGTCCTCGCACTGCCACTCGACCTTCTCGATGCAGCCCGGAACGGCGCGGCGCAGGGCCTCGACATGGCTCTCGCAGCGACGGGCATACACCTTGTTCTCAGTTTCAATCATTCGTTACTCCACCTCGCTCTGAGCGGTCTCGGTACCGAACACAGCGCGGTACATCGGCGTCGCGTGAAGTTCCTCGGTGCTCTGCTCGAGCACGATGCCGGTCGCGGCCTCCACACCGTGCACGAGGGGCAGCGGGGTGGCGATGCCAAACCACAAGATCATGACAGCCAGGATGATTTCGGGGATAAGCATGAGCACCGGGGCCTCATGCTTGCCCATGCCCTGGGGCGCATGGCCGAATACCGACTTGAGTGCGATGCGGGTGAGCGCGGAGATGGCCACGGTAAGACCGAGGGCGACCACGACGACCAGCCACATGGGACCGGCGGTAACACCGGCGACAAAAGTCAGGAACTCGGAGATAAACATGCCAAAGGGCGGGAAGGCACCAAGACCGAGCAGCGCCAGGACGGCGAGCGCGGCGGTTGCGGGGGCAACCTCGACGACGCCCTGGATCTTGGCCAGGCTACGCGTGCCAAAGGCGTGCTGGATGTTGCCGGACACGCAGAAGGCAAGCGTCTTGGTAAAGCCGTGGAACACGCAGTGCAGCAGGGCTGCGGCGATACCCAGCGGGCCACCGATACCCAGGCACAGGGCGATAACGCCCACGTTCTCCACAGACGAGTACGCAAAGCGGCGCTTGAGGTCGTCCTGGCGAAACATCGAAAGTGCCGCCACCAAAATGGACAGCGTGCCGACGATCAGCAGCAAAAGCTGCGGATACTCGGCGCCCACGGCCTGGTCACGTCGGCGGCGTTGGCGTAGATCAGCAGCGTACCGAACAGGCCGAAGGCCACGCCGGCGGTGCATACCATCGCATACTTCCAAGAAGCCTCGAGGGCCGTCTTGTTCTTGTAGATACCCACGAGGAACACGGTGGAAAGCGTGGTTGCCTCCACGGCGGCCCACGTGAGGATCATGTTGTTGGACAGGCACGCGAGCAGCATGGTGAACACGAACAGGCTAAACAGCGCAAAATACTGCTTGGCGCGCTCGGCGGGCATGGAGCCCTCCTCGATATCGGCCTTTACATAGGGCAGCGAGAACAGCCCCGTAAGAAAACCGATAAAGCCGATGAGCAGCACAAAGATGGCGCCCAGCGAATCGAGGTGGAACCACAGGCCAAAAGCGCTCGCGGTGTCGCCGCTCATAAGGACGTCACCGGCCGTCATAATCGACAGCACCAGGACGGCTGCGACGGAGACCAGGTTGAGACCGGCAAACACGTTATAGGACGTGTTCTTGGGCAAAAATGCCATGACCAGCGAGAACACCAAAGGAGTCGCGAGCAGGGCGAGAATCAACGTTTCCATGGACTACCCCCTCAGCTCGGACAGGTCGCGCGCATCGAGCGAGTGGGAGTCGTCCCAAATGCGACGCACGACGATGGACATGATGATGACGGCAAAGATGGCGTCGGTGGCGATACCGATCTCGATGATCTCGGGAGCGGTGGGGGCCAAAAGCGCGAGCGTCACGTGGCTGCCGTTTTCCATGAGGCAGTATCCAAAGATCTGCTTCATGATGTTGCGCTGCGAGATGATGCAGGTGAGGCCCACAAAGAAGTGAGCGAAGCTAATAGCGAGCGCAGGCGTTGCGACCTCGGCCGTGGGCAGGCTGATCTGCGTCACGACGGCAAAGCAAATCGCAACCTCGACGGCGATGATGCAGATGGCCCACGCGGGCTTAAGGCCGGCCTTGAGCGATGCGTCGCTCGGCTCGCCCATCTTCTTGTATGCGCGGTTGAGGATGTAAGGGACCAGGACGACCTTGGTGATAAAGGCGGATCCGGCCCACATAAGCAGCTCCTGCGCACCGGTAGTGGCACCGAGCGTGGCGAGCAACCCCACAAGCACCAGCGACTGCACCGCATACCAGCTTATGGCGTGCTTGATGTTCTTTGAGACGACCACCATGGTGGACGTGACGATCAGAAGGCCGCCAAGGATGTTGACGATCGAATAACCCATGTCGTTCTACCTCCTAACCGATCCAGCTGGCCGAAAGCGGGCCGCTGACGATGACCATGATGATGAGTACGATGAACACGAATGCCATTGCCTTGGGGAGCGGTGCACCAGCGGCGACTTCCTCGCTCGGCTCGCCGGGCAGGCAATAGCCCATCCACTTGAGGAACCAGGCGAAGGTGGCGACGGTCTCGGCAACCATGATGCACACGAGCACCAGGATCGCAACGTTGCCGGCACCAACAGAGAAGCCGCCAGCGATGATCTGGAACTTCGAGAAGAACGTGTTCATGGGCGGCACGCCGGCAATGGCGAGCGCGGCGACACCAAAGCCCACGCCCGAGATCGGGTACTTCTTTACGATGCCGCGAAGCTTGGGCAGCATACGCGTGCCGAGCGTGAAGGAGAACGAACCGGCGATCAGGAAGAACAGCGTCTTGGCGAAAGCGTGGTTAAAGATGTGGCACACGGCGCCATCAAAGGCCAACTGGCTGCCAAAGACCGAAAGGCCCAGACCAAAGAACACATAGGAGAGCTGGGCGATCGTGGAGAAGGCCAGCAGACGCTTCATGTCCTTTTGCGGCAGGTACATAAGGAAACCAAAGAGCATGGTGACCATGGCGTCGATAATGGCGACCCAGCCCACGATCTCGGGAATCTCGCCGGCAGAGACGAGTGCACGCGCGAACACGCACACGCCGACCTTAACCATCGAGGCACCATGCAGGTAGGCCGAAACAGGCGTCGGTGCCTCCATGGCCGAAGGCAGCCACATGTACATGGGAACCTGTGCGGACTTGGCCCAGGCCGCAAACAGCACGAGCAAAAGGACGATAGCCTTGAGCTTGGCATCGAGGCCGGCAATCGCGGTAATGGCGAAGGTGCCGGTGTGGGCAAACACGATGGCAGCGCCCAGATACAGGCCGAGCGCACCGATATGCGTGATGATCAGGGCCTTCATGCCGGCCTTCTTGGCCGTAGGCGTCATGTAGTAGCTAATGAGGCCCCAAGAGCACGCACCCGTGATCTCAAAGAACACGAGCTGGCCCAAAAGGGTCGAGCTGTACACGAGGCCGGCCATGGCGCCGATGAAGGTCGCGAGGTACGCGTAGAAGCGACGACGCGGCGCGTCGGGATGCTCACGGTTATTCTCGCTCATATAGGGGATCGAATAGATCACGACAAGCAGGCCGATACCCACAAAGGCGGGCGCGAGCAGCGTGCTCATGCGATCGAAGGTGAATCCCATGACGAGGGTCTGCCCAAACGAGATCAGGGGGACCTGCGTGTCGGGCATGCCGGCGCCAGCGAAATTCGCGGCGAGGGCGATGGTGCAGACCGTCGAGACGGCGGCACCCAAAACGCTGAACCACTTGGCGTACGGACGGGGGAACAGGGCGACGAGCACCGAGGCCACCATCGGGGCCGCGATAGCGACCAAGCCGAGAAGGGACAGACTGACTGCAAATGACATTGTTTCTCCCTTCTCCTACACGCCGACGACCACGAAGACAAACGCCAGAACGGCGATGCCCACGACAGCCCAGGTCTGATTACCGAGTACCTTAAAACGCGAGCGCGAGCAGGAGTTCTCGATCACGCCGCATACGACAAAGTCGATAAGGCACTTCACCAGGAAGATGACGGCACCCAGAACGGCGGCGGCGCCCACGGTCGCGGGCTCGCCCCAAGGGATGAAGATTGCGCAGAACCAAGCGACGACCAGGACCTGTTTCATGGACATGGCGAGCTTGGCCATGGCGAGCGACGGGCCGGAAAGCTCGGCGAGCGGACCTTCCTGAAGCTCCTGCTCGGCCTCGGCCTGATCAAACGGCAGCTTGCCGAGTTCCATGTAGCAGGCGATCGCAAAGGCGATGCCGGCGAGGATCACGGCGACCGGCGCGTCGACGGCGCCCGTCATGATGTGCTGACCCATAGTGGCGATGTCGGTGGAGCCACACACCAGGGCGGCGGCAAACAGCGCCAGCAGCATGGACGGCTCGATGAGCACGCTCATAAGCAGCTCGCGAACGCCGCCGATACCGGCGTAGGCGTTGGACGAATCCACACCGCAGAGGGCGAAGAAGAAGCGCGCGAGCGCCAGGCTGTACATGATGGTGATGGCGTCACCAAAGACCGGGATGGGGCTTTGTGCCGTAAAGAGCGGCAGGCCCATCGCGAGCATAAAGGCGACGGCGAAGAACAGCGGAGGCATAATGCGCAGCGCAAAGCTCGCGTCCTCGCTCTGGGACTCGGGGCGCGCAAAGAGCTTGGCCAGGTCGCGGTAGTCCTGCATGATGCTGGGGCCGCGACGGTTGTGCATCTTGGCGCGGATCACGCGGCCGAGACCGGAGAAGAACGGCGCGACGGCCATGACGACCACGTCCTGCAGAACGGCAAGTACGATGTTGTTCATGCTCTCCCCTCCTTAACCCATTTGCACGGCGAGCACGAGGAACACCACGAGTGCCGCGACGATATAGCAGATATAGATGCTGTAGTTGCCGCCCTCGAGCTTAGTCGCGAGGTCGGCGAGCTTCTCGACACCCTTATGCGGGGCATCGACGAGAACCTTGTCGGGTACGGGCTCCACAGCCTCGGCCACACCGGTGAGCTTCTGGAAGAAGTGCGCGATGGACCAGCAGACGGCCGTGCAGCGGTCGCGCAGGGTGTAGAGCGGCTGCATAAACCAGGACACCTCGGAGGCAAAGGTCGTGGCCACGACGGGCATATGCTCGTTGGGAGCATAGCCGCATGCCCACGGCTGGGACTTCTGCACCTTACCGACGGTCTTGAGCTTGCGATAGCCGCAGGCAAGGCCGACAAGCACCACGAGCGCAATGGCGATCGCGGGCGTGGAGGTGGCGGCGCCGGAGTACTGGTTCATGAGCTCCATGCCCTCGGCGGCAAACACGCCACCGTACGGATGCAGCACGGACGCGGCGACATCGACCAGCACGGGCGCGATCACGGGAGCGCCAATGCCCAGCACGACGCAGATGGCCGCGAGCAGCCCCTGCGCAAACACCATGGGGGCGGGAACCTCCTTGGCATTGGCCGCGGCCTCGGAGCGGGGCGCGGAGGCAAAGGAGACACCATAGGCCTTGACGAAGCACGTAACAGCCAGCGCGCCGGTAATGGCAAGCGCGACGGCAGCGAACACGGCCACGATCATGACGGCCTTGTCGCCCTGCATGGCGGCGTTAAACAGCGACTGGTAGGTAAACCACTCGGACACAAAGCCGTTGAAGGGCGGGATGGCCGAGATGGCAAGCGCGCCAACGAGGAAGCAGATGGCCGTTGCCGGCATACGACGGAACAGGCCGCCCATCTTCTCCATATTGCGCGTACCCGTGGAGTACAGCAGCGCACCGGCGCCCAAGAACAGCTCGCCCTTAAACATCGCATGGTTAAACGTGTGGTAGAGGGCGGCCATCAGGGCCAGGACGGCGATGCCGACAGAGTTGAGCGCCATGGCGGCCATGGAAGCGCCGACGCCGAGCAGAATGATGCCGATGTTCTCGACGGAGTGATAGGCCAGCAGGCGCTTGATGTCATGCTCCTGCAGGGCGAAGGCCACGCCGAGGACCGACGAGATCGCACCGAAGACCATGACCATAAGGCCCCACCAGACCTGAACGCCCGAAGCAGAAAGCAGGTCGAGACCAACCTTGAGGATACCGAAGACACCGATCTTGATCATGCCGCCGGACATGAGGGCCGACACGTTGGACGGCGCCTCGGGATGTGCCTTGGGCAGCCAGCCATGCAGCGGGATGATACCGGCCTTGGCGCCAAAGCCAAAGAAGGCGAGCACGAAGCACACGGATGCGACCGCGGGGCTAAACTGCGTGGAGCGGAAATCCGCAAAGGCAAACGAGCCGCCGGCGAAGTTGGTCATGGTGAGGAAGCTCGCCATGATGAGCACAAAGCCCACGTGCGCGATCACAAAGTAGAGCCAACCGCCATGGATGGAGTTCTCGTTCTCCTCGATCACGACCAGGAAGTACGAGGTCAGCGACATGAGCTCAAAGGCGACCAGGAACCAAAACACGTTGTCGGCGGTGATGACGAGCATCATGGACGCCACGAAGGTATTAAAGAAGAAGCCGGCGCGGCCCTTTTTGCCCGGGTACTCATCAAAGTAGTTGAGACCGTAGATCGAACCGGCAAACGCGAGCACCGAGATGAGCGCCACGAACAGGCCGGACAGCTGATTGAGCAGCAGCTGGAAATGGGCAAACGGGAAGAACACGATCGTGTCGACCGACGTGACATCGCCCAGCACGGCCTGGATACCGGCCACAAACGAAAACACCGCGGCGACGGCACCGATAAGGCAGCCGGCGGTCTTGGCGGCGTTATCGGCCTTGATCAGCAGAACCGAGGCGAGCGCACCGATGCACGAGACGGCAAGCGATGCGATAAACAGCGTCATGCTATCCATTGTTTACGCTCCCTTCTGCTTTCTCGGACAGGCCCTGGGCCACAGCGGTAACGTCGACGACCGGACCGTTTTCGATCGAGCGCAGGCGCTTGGCCTCGTCGAGCTCGCGATCGGCCGCGCCGCCCATGACGGTCAGCGCCTTGGTGGGGCACGCCGCCACACAATGCGGGCCGTCCGGATCGAAGGCGCACAGGTCGCACTTGACAGCGCAGGTGTACTGGCCGGGAGCCCACGTAAGCAGGCTGCTCAGGGACTTAGGATACGAAGGCGTCGGGTCGCACATGCCTGCGACACCGGCGATAGACGTGCCATCGGGATGGATGGCTCCGAAGGGGCACGCGATGGCGCACAGCCTGCAACCGATGCACTCCTGCTCCTTGACGTGGATGCGATCGCCATCGTGCTCGATGGCATTCACCGGGCAAACCTCGGCGCAGGGGGCACCCTCGCAATGGTGGCAGGCAAGGGCGGCCGAAATACCGCCGGTCTTCACGAGCGCCAGGCGCGGCGTATCCTGAAGACCCTGCATCCGGTGGGCGTCGGCACAGGCGGACTGGCATGTTCCGCAGCCGATGCACCTCTCCGGGTTGATGTCGATGAAGCGGTTCATCCCCACTTCCTTTCAAAATAACGGGCCGGGCTCCCGAACGTACGGGACGCCCGGCCCAAAAAGCCAACGAGAACGGGACTACACGATTTGATTCACGTGCGTCTCGTCGTCGAACTTGGCGGCGCCGGGCTCAACGTCCTGAGGAGCGGCGGCGTCCACCAGAGCCTGCTTAAGCTCGGTGTACTGACGCTCGACCTCGCCCTCAGCCCAGACCTGGTCGGCGATAGCGTCGACCTGGCAGGCGGAGAACTTGTCCTCGGGCGTATGCGAGACCGGGTCGACCTTGTGAATGGTCAGCTCGTTGCACTTGCCAATCCACCACTGGTAGGTCATATAGACCGTGCCCTTGTTGATACGGTCGCTCACGTCGGCGCGGCTGTATACCTGGCCGCGGCGGCTGTGAATCGAGACGATGTCGCCGTTCTTGATGCCGCGCGCCTGGGCGTCCGCGGGATTCATGCGGACAAAGCCGGGCTCGTCGGCGAGCAGCGCCAGCGTCTTGCAGTTGCCGGTCATCGAGCGGCAGCTGTAGTGGCCGACCTCACGGACGGTGCACAGGATGAGCGGGTACTCATCGTCGGGAAGCTCGGAGGGCGCCTCCCAGTCGTGCGCCATCAGGTTGGCGCGGCCGTCCTTGGTGGTGAACTTGCCACCAGCGAACATGTCGGCCGTGCCGTGGTCGTTCACATCGGTGCTCTTGACCGGCCACTGGGCGTAGCCGCCCTCGGGAGCCATCTTCTCGTAGGTCGCACCCACAAAGTTGGGGCACAGGCTAATGCACTCGTTCCAGATCTGCTCGGTGTTGTCGTAGTGCATGGGATAGCCCATGCGCGTGGACAGGTCCGCGAAGATCTCCCAGTCGTGACGGCACTCGCCCTTGGGCGGAACGGCCGCGTCAAAGTGCTGGAAGCTACGGTCGGATGCGGTAAAGACACCCTCGTGCTCGCCCCAAGAAGTAGCGGGCAGGATGACGTCGGCGAGCATAGTCGTCTGCGTCATAAAGATGTCCTGGCAAATGAACAGGTCCAGCTCGGAGAGCGTCTTGCGCATGCCGGCCGAATCGGGCTCGGTCTGCACCGGGTCCTCGCCGTAGTTGTAGAAGCAATGCACCTTGCCCTCGTCGACCAGGTGGCCCAGGTCGGTGAGCTTGTAGCCCTCCTCCAAGGGGAGCTTTTCCTCGGGCACGCCCCAAGCCTTGGCAAACTTGGCGCGAGCGGCGGGGTCGGTGACTTTCTGGTAGCCAGGGTACAGGTTGGGCAGCATGCCCATATCGCAGGAGCCCTGGACGTTATTCTGACCGCGCACGGGCGCGAGGCCGGAATTGGGTTTGCCGATCTGGCCGGCAACGCAGGCGATGGAGGCGATGGTGTGCACCGTCTTCAGGTTCTGCTTCTGCTGGCATACGCCCATGCCCCAGCCAATGATGGCAGAAGGCTTCGCCGTGGCGTACATCTCGGCAGCTTGGTGGATCAACGCGGGCTCGACACCCGTGATGTCCTGTACGGATTCGGGAGTGTAGTTCTTGATGGTCTCCCACCACTCGTCAAAGCCGTTCGTGTGCTCGGCGACGAATTCCTTGTCGTAGAGGCCATCGTTGACCAAGCAGTTGGCAAAGGCGTTGAGGAACGCAACGTTGCAACCGTTCTTGATCGGAAGGTAGAGATCGGCGATACGCGCGGTTTCGATATGGCGCGGGTCGGCGACGATGATCTTGCAACCCTTTTCTTTGGCTCGCACGATACGCCTTGCGACGATGGGGTGCGAATCGGCAGGGTTATAGCCGAAGAGGAAAATGCAGCCCGCATCCTCCATACCGGGGATGGAGCATGACATGCAACCTGAACCAACCGTGTCCATCAGACCGAGGACAGTAGGGCCGTGTCAAGTACGGGCGCAGTTGTCCACGCTGTGGGTGCCGATGCACGCACGCGTAAACTTCTGCATGACGTAGTTCGCCTCATTGCCGCCGCCTCGCGAAGAGCCGGTGGTCATGACAGCGTTAGGACCATATTCGTCAATTATGGCCTGCATCTTAGATGCGGTGAAATCCAGTGCCTCGTCCCAGCTTACGCGCTCAAGATCCGCGCCCTTGGTGCGGCGGATCATCGGGTGCAGTACGCGAGGAGTCAAGATCTTGGTGTCGTTGATGAAGTCGTAGCCGCTCATGCCCTTAAGGCACAGCTCGCTCTGGTTGGTGATGCCGTTGAGCGGTTCGGTGCCCACGACCTGGCCGTTTTGGACCAGGAGGTTAAACTGGCAACCGGCGCCGCAGTACGGGCAGATCACTTTATGCTTCTCCATGACACCCTCCTTCCTTTTTCTGCTACCGAATGCTCGGTACTTATTTGACAATCATTGGGCCTGTCGCCCGACGCTTACGCCTCGTTTTCGATGGTGGCGCGGGCACGCTCGGCGGTCAGCTCCGCCAAACGCTCCTCGTCTACCAGGGTGAGGCCCTTAGTCGGGCACGCCTCGGCACACGCCGGACCGCCGGGACGGTCCACGCACAGGTCACACTTGAGCACGAAGCTCTTAGTCTGCGAACCCACTCGCACGTCACCCATCAAGACGGGGACTTGCGTGGTCGCCACGCTCACGGCGCCAAAGGGGCATGCCATGACGCAGCTCTTGCAGCCGATGCAGTTGTCCTCGTTGACGCCGATGCGATGGTTCTTTGGATCAAAGAACAAGGCGCCCGTGGGACAGGCCTTGGCGCACGGAGCGTCCTCGCAGTGGTGACATGCCACCGGCGCGGAAATCTCGTAGGTGCGCGTTACGCGCAAGCGAGGTGCGGCGATGTTGCCGGGAATATCGTGTGCCTCGATGCACGCCGCCATACAGGTTTGGCACCCAATGCAGCGTGAAGAATCAGCCACGACTCGTTTATTGCCCATGTTGTTCACTCCCTCCTGAATCCCATGCCGGAGAGACCCTGTCGACGTTGCCCCAAGCCGCCCGTGGCCTGGCATCGGCGTATCGAGCGCATGCGGCGAAACAGGCGCTTCGATAGAGTTCCTCCAACGATATACAGGCTTAATATACGCAGTTGCAGGTGGCAAACTTGAGCATAGGCCCTGCAATACGGGTGTATTGCAGGGGTTTTGGCAGGTTGGAATTATTCTCTAGAAGCTATAAAGGTGAGTGTAATACATGCGTACATCCAAGGGAGATTTCACGCTCGCTTATAAAGGACGTAATACGTTTGTGATATATTTCGCGCTCATTAACTTGAGTGCAATAAAGTAGTGGTTATAAGATTAGCTATTAATATTCGATGCTGTATTTGACCATTCATATTGCACGCTCATTAAGGGGGGCCAGTGATGTCATCGACTCAAAAAAGAGCCATCCTGCAGGTGCGCATTCGCGAGGAAGACAAGCAGCATGCCGAGCATCTCTACGACGCCATGGGCACATCGCTCGCCGAAGCCGTCCGCCTATGGATCGCTCAAAGCATATGGTGACCCCAATCGCCGCTCCGAGGAGCGCAATGCTTGGATTGAATACCTTGCTACAGAAAGCGACGATTCGATTTTGGGCCCCGAGGAAGTAGATATCCATGAGTAGCACCATCATCGACGAGACCGTCATCCTGCGCTACCTGCTTGACGACGACGAAGTTCTGTCCCCGCGCGCCGCCAAGGTCATCGCCACGCGCACCGCTCGCGTCTACCCCGAAATCATCACGCGTGTCGTGGTCACGCTGCGCGACGTCTATAAGGTTCCCCGCGTTGAGATTGCTACGGCCATGAGAAGGCTGCTCGATGACGTCATGGTCGACGAGCCCACCGTTGTCGCCCTTGCCATCAAACTCTTTGGCAAAACCCATATGGACTTTACCGACTGTCTGCTTGCCGCCCGTACCGCCATCTACAACGATGATGTCGTGAGCTTTGGCAAGCCCATCATCCAAGGCATGATCGATTACCGCCGCCAGCGCCAAACCACAGCCGAAGCCCGCAGCCGCGCCGCCGAAGCCCGCAGCCGAAGCACCGACGTCCGCAGTCACAGCACCGACGCCACCATCGACAAGCTCCGCCACCAACCCCGCCACTAACCGACAGGCAACGGC
>JAIHVJ010000221.1 GCA_022720335.1 Collinsella sp. | reverse complement strand
CTTTAACTACGCCACGGCCGACGAGTGCTCCATCTGCCAGGACCCGATGCGCGATACCACTCGCATTTGCGTGGTGGGCGAGCCGCGCGACGTCCAGGCAATCGAGCGCACGGGCAGCTACCATGGCCTGTACCATGTGCTGGGCGGCGTGATCAGCCCCATGGACAAGATCGGTCCCGAGCAGCTGCACATCCGCGAGCTGCTGGCACGTCTGGGTCACGAGGATATCCATGAGGTCATCATCGCCACCAACCCCAACATCGAGGGCGAGACCACGGCGAGCTACCTTGCTCGCACCATCAAGCCATTGGGCGTTGAGGTATCGCGTCTTGCGAGCGGCCTTCCCGTGGGCGGCGACTTGGAGTATGCCGACGAGCTTACGCTTGGCCGCGCTATCGAGGCCCGCCGCGCGATCTAAGCGGTGTCAGCTCCGCGGCATGTTCCGTCGGCCTGCCGCACGGGGCGCTCATAATTGGGTGCGCGTTCATACATTTGTTGTGCAACAAACCTGCCTTTCATCCGCTTATCGCGTGGATGGGTCCGGTCGCACCCCGTATTTGCGCGTTCGTTGCGCAACCTTTTGGGTTCGCTGATACACTCAAATGTGGATGTGAAAGAATGCGCCGCTTTTAAGCGGCGTGTTTTTGTCGGAGGAGAACGCATGCGGCCCGGGGGCACTCAGACAAAGCATGGCGCCGCGGTGCGCATGCGACGCCGGCTGGGCCTGGCACCTCGGGCGTGTGTGCTGCTGTCTTGCTCGCTCGTGCTGGTCATAGCCGGTGTTTCGGCTTATGGCATGACGGTGCCGTCCATGGTACAGGCGCATGCTGCGCGCGAGCTGCATATTGGGCGCAAGGCCAAAAGCGACTTGGGAACGACAACCGGATATACGTGGGCGAGCGTGGTCTCGCACGTTGTGTTCGGTGGCGACGATGCGGACGGTCCCGAAACAGCGGACAACGAGGTTACGCTGGCAAACGGCAAGACCATCGTGCTCACCAACACCAAGGTCATTACGAAGCTTTCCAACAACAGTGTGGCATCCGTCATAAATAAGGCCGAGCAGCAGAAAGAGCAGGATGCGCAGCAGCCGGGAGGCGCCGGCGGCTCGGATGCATCTAGCTCGGGATCTTCTGGTGCGAGTGGCGATTCCAATGCGGGTTCCGGCTCAAGCGGATCTACGAGCGGCGGCTCGACGGGCGGTGGCACCGGCGGCGACACGAACTCGGGTGGCCTCTCGGCTGCCGAGGAAGAAAGCATCCACAGCTGGCTCGTGACCAAATACAACATGCTCGACGGCTACGTCACTCGAGCCAATAGCGCGGTTTCGACCTATAACGCTACGGGCGATACCGGACCGTGCGACACCCTGGCGAATGACATGTTTGTTATCCGTGCCGAGTTCGGCCGACAAAGGTTTTCGACCAAATCAAAATGGTATCGGCAGTATGCCAATCTGTGGGGCTGCTATACCAACCTGTGTCAATGGGTTGGGCACTACGGCGACGACGACGTCGCGCTCAACAACTTCAACACCAATGTGGCGGCGATCGCCCTATGACGAACGACCTCGCTTCTACGGCAGCCCAGTCGCTCAACCGTGATCTCATGGTGGGCCTGCGCCTGGCGCGCGTCGACGGGTTTGAGCCGGCCGTCGCCCTGGGCACGGACGAGCTTCCCGCCTACCTGCGCCGTTTTACGATGCTCTTTGCCGACGACACTACCATGCGCCGTGGCGGTATCGGCCGCGTGACGCGTGCCGTCAACGCCCAGGGCGAGGCCGTGGCACTCAAGCAGCTCATTTTGCCGACGCGCGATGAGTTTGACGACGATGCTGCTCACGAGGCACTGGTCGCCAAGTTCAAAGCGGCGTTTCGCGAGGAATACGAATGCCACCGCGCCCTTTCGGGCCTTAAGGGCTTTCCCCGCCTCTATGGATGGGGCGAAGTCGATGGCGTGCCTGCGATTGTCATGGAATGGGTCGAGGGCGAGACGCTCGCTCGTCTGCGCTCACGACTCGCCGTAGACGATGCCGGGCGCTTGTCGCCGCTTGTGGCGGCGCGCCTGGGTCGCGATCTGTTTGATCTGCTGTGCCGCATGAACCTGGTGGGCGAGGGCTTTGTCCATCGCGATATCTCGCCCGCTAACATTATGGTGCGCACGGCGCGTCTGCCGCTCGACCAGCAACTCGCCGAGGGTAGCTTTGACCTGTGTTTGATCGACTTTGGCTCGTCGTTGGCGCTCGAGCCCGCATCGGCCGTGGCGGGGGCTGGCGGCAAGGCGTCCTTTACCGAGCGCTATGCCACGCTGCGCCGCGCGACGGTTGCCTACGCTCCGCCCGAGATGCTTACCGACGATATCGTTGATCTGCGCGTTTTGCGCATGTCGCCAGCGATTGACGTGTATGCGGCGGCGAGCAGCCCATGCGCCCGGTTGTGATTTGACTCAGCTGCTTCGTCGTGAGCCCGATGTGGCGCTCGCCGCGGCCGAGCAGGCCCAGCAGCTAGGGCTTGAGCCGGATTCCGAAGAGCTACGCGATGCGCTGGCGTTTGTCGATGCCCAGCTGTTCGACGTGGTGATGGCCTGTCTGTCCAGCCATCAAAAAGATCGTCCCGAGCCGGCGGCGGTCGAGGCGGCGCTCTCAGCGTTTTGTGACCACTATGCGCAAAATGTCGGCCGTTCGCTCCGCGGCGAGCCGCTCACGCCGTGCCCCATGGATGCGTCTGGCCGCGCGGTTCGTCGCGCGCTGATGGTCGGCGCGACGGTCGTCTGTGGCGTGGTTTGGGCTGTGATCGTGGTTTCGGCCGCGCTGCTGGCGTCGGGCGCTCGCGTGACGGCGACTTTGGGATCGCTCGTGTGGTCTGGGCCACTACCGGGTATTATTGCCGCACTGGCGTTGGCGCTACCAGGCATGGCCGGCGTTGCCGCGGGGGCACTTGCGCGCGATCGGCGCTCGGGGTTCCTGCAGGGTGTGCTTGCGCTTTCTGCCTGCGAGGCTCCGGTGCTGGTTGTGGCTGCATGTAGCGTATTTTCCCAACGCGCGCCTAGGTCATGGCATCTCAAGTTGAGCTCACCCCATGCGGGGCCATGTTTGACATCTTTAAGCGCGCGGCGCATCTGAGCCATATCGAGCTGTGCGGCCTGGTGCTCTCTTCCCGCCCGCTTGCCGACGGCCGCAGCCCGCAGAGCCGAGCCGCCGATCGCTCCTGGGTCTCGCGCTTTATCGTTCGCGCGCCGGTCGGTACGCTTCAGCAGCGTTTCTTTGCCGATTACGGGACCTCGGCCGCGCGCATTATGTCGCAGCTGGCACTGCGCCAGCGCAATCCCATGGACTCCACGGCCGTGATCAATATGGTGTGCGGTCCCGCTGGTGAACCGATGGTGCGTGCGCTCGAGGAATGTCACCAGGATACGAATCTCTATCGCAACGCGCTCGATCGTCTGTCCCAGGCGGGAGAGCTTATGCCTGCCGAGCGCGCCGAAGCCGTGCTGGTGCTGTTTGTCGCCGTGGGCTGCTCGGCAGATGTCAGGTCCTCGGTGACCTATGCTATCGACTATGCGCACGCGACCTGTGGCGGAGGCACGTCCACACCGCGTTCGCTTGGCATGTCGACGACCACGGGCGAACGCGAGCCCGCGCCGGCGCATCCGTTGGGCCTGCTGCGCGTGCAAAACGGCTTTGTGGTGAGTGCCCCGCGCTGGATTCAGCCGAGTGAGGAAGGTGTCGAGATCGGCGCGCTGGCAACGGGGGAGGGCGATATCACCGACGTCGGCGATGACGTCTCGGCTCGCCATGCCCACATCTGGTGTGATGCTCAAAATACCTGGCACGTCGAGGACCTGTCGTCTACCAACGGGACCGTGGTGGTAAACGGGGTCACGAGCGTCTGCATCCAGGTCGAGCCCGGCCGCTCCGCCCAACTTAATCCCGGCGACGAGCTCAAGCTCGGCGAATCCACCACCTATGCCATCCTCTTCGGTGCCCTCTAGCCGGCAGATAGGGACGTTTCTTTTCTGCCGGCACTTGGGGACACTCCTCGGCGCGCCAGAGCCAGTCGCCCGGGGATGGAGGGGCCATTTTGG
>JAIHVJ010000220.1 GCA_022720335.1 Collinsella sp. | reverse complement strand
TCAAATCGGGGCACGTATATATTCGGCTACTACGACCGAATATATACGTGACGTGTGACGTGTGACGAACAGCCGCGACAAGGGGGAGTTTGAGGGGGCTTGCCCCCTCATGCACGCGCCGCCGCGTGCCGTGCCAAGCGCCGCATCCATGTGGCGTGCGGAGACCGAGAGCGCCGCCGCGAACGGTCGGAGAATCCCCGAGTGGTACACTCGGGGCAGGGTGTAAGACGCAAGTCTTACTAACCTGCTATTAAGACATTGTTTAGAGAGGTGCCGCCGCCGATGCATCTGGCTACTTACTCGAATCGGGACGCGGGCAGGATGCTCGCCCACTACGAGCGCTCGATAGGCGAGCGCGACCACATCGACAGGGACTTGCCCGTCTACAACCTCGCGCCCGAGCATGATGGCGGGAGCCTTGGCCGATACCGAGAGCTGTGCGAGGGCTTGGAGATAGGTGCCAAGACAAAGCCGCTGGCCGATTTGGTCGTGACGATGCCCAAAGGATTCGAGGGCGGCGTTGGAGAGTTCTTCAGGGCGGCATACGGGTTTCTGCGCGACAGGGTGGGCGATGGGCGAATCGTGAGCGCCTACGTGCATCTGGACGAGCCCGGGGCGCAGCCGCACATGCACTTCGCGTTCGTCCCGATTGTCGAGTCGGCGGTGATGACGAACGACAAGGCGCACCCGCTCAGGTGGACGGCGCGGGACGAGGAGAAGAATCCAGACCACAGGGCTGGAACGGTCAAGAGGGATTCCAAGGGCACCGTGAGGTACAGGCGCGTGCCGCTGGTCGGCGATGACGGGAAGCCCGTCATGCGGCGCACCGCCACGGCTTCGAAGCTCTTCACGAAGGCCGATATGGCTGCGTTGCATCCAGAGATGGAGAAGCACCTGTGCGCCGCGCTCGGTGTCGAGCGGGTTGGCGTGCTGCTCGATGAGGATGACAAGAACAGGAAGTGGTCGAGCCTAGACCACGATGACTATGAGCTTGTGACTGCGCAGCGCGACAAGGCTCTCGCCGAGGTCGAGAAGGCCGACAGGGAGCTTTCGAGGGTTCGAGCGCAGGTGACCGAGTGCAAGGCCAAGATTGACAGCTTCGCGGCGAGGTTCGAGAAGCTCAAGACCGAGCTGGCGCAGATTGCCGAAGCGCTGTCCGTGAGGGGCTTCCTCGGGAGCTTCAAGGCCAAGCTCATAGAGTTCGCGGAGAACGAGATCTGCAAGGCGGCGCTTGCGGCTGGGCGAGACTTCAAGACCGCTCGTGACGGCAAGCGTGCCGAGAGGGTTCTCGTGAACGGCGCCCGTGAGAAAGTCGATGAGATGAGCGCTCTTGGCGAGGAGATGGACGAGTGGTCTCTGTTGGATGAGGTCGGTGATATGAGGGGTGCCAGAAGGGAGCTTGACGTCCACGAAGCGCCAGCACGGTCACGCGGCCAGGCTCGGTGAAACGTAAACTATAGTTTACGTTTTTGTGAGTCCATACTTATGGACTCGAAAGCGCAGGTAGCTGCGCAAAAATAAAGGGCACCGCTCGCGCGATGCCCTATAATGTTTGTTGCTGGTCGTTGGTTGCCGCCGACAACCAGCTAATGGAAACGGAAGGTGAAGTTCCGTCCCGTACATGACTATTCTAGCAAGACCGCGAGGTCAGGGCTATAGATAGACGTAAAAACGGAGCCACCTTCCATGATTTTGGAGGTGGCTTTTTTCATGGCAGACGAGACGACCGAGAAGGCTGAGAAGCCAATCGACACCAGCGTGAAGGCGCGTTACTGGTGGGCTGTGCTCTATCAGGAGAACATGGTCGATGGTTGGCGCGACAACATCGAGGAGCTGTTGCAGCTGCCCTATGCCTACTGCGAGCACGTGGCAGACGTTGACGGCAAGGGTGAGCATCGCAAAGACCACGTGCACGTGATTATCGTCTTCGGCAACACGACCACCTACAAGACGGCGATGTCCGTTTTTAAGCGGCTTGGCGAGAAGGCGTTGAACAAGTGCGAGCGTGTAATCGACATTCGCCACTGCTACGACTACCTGATTCACGACACGGACAAGTGCCGCAAGCTCGGCAAGCATCAATACGACCCGAGCAATCGCATTACTGGCAACGGCTTCGACATTGGCAACTACGAGCAAATCAGCACCGCCGAGAAGCAGCACATGCTAAAGGAGCTGACGTGGTTCATCATGAGCGAGGGCTACGAGACGATTAACGAGTTCACGCAGCCCGCGCTCGAACGTTTCGGCGAGCAGTACTGGGAAATCATGGTCTCGTATTCGGCGTTTCTCGTTAAGTACCTGAACGGCAACAAGATGATGCGTGAGAAGGCCGAAATGCAGAAGCGCTTGGCATGGGAAGAAGCGATGCGCGAGCGCTGCCGCAACAACGAAGCCGATTCACATCCGGGCGAGTAGGCGGGTCAATGGAGCAGGCGGTGACTACGGGGGCGGAGTAGTTCCGCATAGCGGATCTACGTAGCCCTCGTTCACCGGCTGCGGAATTGACGCGGCGGGCAAGCAACAAAACCAGACTTGATTGAGGGTCGATGACGCACTGCGCCATCGACCCTTTCCTTGCTCTAGTCGCGGCGAAGGAAGCCCATCAAATCGGGGCACGTATATATTCGGCTACTACGACCGAATATATACGTGACGTGT
>JAIHVJ010000219.1 GCA_022720335.1 Collinsella sp. | reverse complement strand
CGGCTCAAGCCCTAGCTGCTGGGCCTGCTCGGCCGCGGCGAGCGCCACATCGGGCTCACGACGAAGCAGCTGAGTCAAATCACAACCGGGCGCATGGGCACCAATGGGATAGTCGGGCCGTGTGTCCATTTTGAGACGGTAGGGGCTCGCGATGTCGCGCGTCCTTTTGCGCGAACCCGAGGCGCCCGAAGTGCTCGGCGCAGCTTCGTATGGCGCGACGCCGGCAATGAGCTCGTAAACCGTGCTTGCCGCGGCATAGACGTCGATCGCCGGCGACATACGCAAAGCGCGCAGGTCGGGAATATCGTCGGTGAGCATCTCGGGCGGAGCGTAGGCCACCGTCGCGCGACGCAGCGTGGCATAACGCTCGGTAAAGGATGCCTTGCCGCCGGTACCGGCCACGGCCGACGCAGGCTCGAGCGCCAGCGACGAGCCAAAGTCGATCAGGCACAGGTCAAAGGTGCCCTCGGCAAGCTGCCGGTCAAGCGGTAGACGCGCCGTACGCACCATAATATTAGCGGGCGAGATATCGCGATGGACAAAGCCCTCCCCCACCAGGCTCATGCGGCAGAGCAGGTCGAACAGGTCGCGCCCCAAGCGCGCCGCCACAAGCGGCGATAGGCGGCCGGCATCGTCCACGGCAAAGCGCGAGCGCAAGCGGGCGAGCGTCTCGCCCTCGACCCATTCCATGACAATTGCAGGCACACCGTCAACCTCGCCCCAGCCATAGAGGCGGGGAAAGCCCTTAAGGCCCGAAAGGGCGCGATGGCATTCATATTCCTCGCGAAATGCCGCTTTGAACTTGGCGACCAGCGCCTCATGGGCGGCATCGTCGTCAAACTCATCGCGCGTCGGCAAGATGAGCTGTTTGAGTGCTACGGCCTCACCCTGGGCGTTGACGGCACGCGTCACGCGGCCGATACCGCCACGGCGCATGGTGGCATCGTCGGCAAACAGTATCGTAAAACGACGCAGATAGGCAGGCAGTTCGTCCTGACCGAGCGCAATGGCCGGCTCAAACCCGTCGACACGCGCCAGGCGCAGGCCGACCATGGGATCGCGACCGAGCGATTGTGGTGTGGTGGATGCAAGATCGGTCATCATAGGGCAAGCGCCGCCACGTTATTGTTGAAGTTACCGAGCGCGACGTCATCATCGCCGTAATGGCCGACCCATTGACATAGGTTGGTGTAACAGCCCCACAGATTGGCATACTGCTGATACCACTTTGACCGGGGCGAGAATGTCTGACGACCGAACTCGGCGCGGATGACAAACATCTCCCCGACCAAGCTGTCGCACGGCCTGGGATCCCCTGTAGAGTTATAGGTCGAGACCACTTCATTGGCACGAGAAACGTAGCCGTCGAGCATGTTGTACTTAGTCACGAGCCAGCTGTGAATGCTCTCTTCCTCAGCAGCGGAAAGGCCACCGGAGTTTGCATCGTTGTCAGTGTTGCCGCCCGTCGAGGCGCCATTTCCAGACCCTCCGACAGAGGAACCCGACCCAGAACCGCCGCCCGAACTCGGCGAATCCGAGCCGGAGCCAGAAGTATCCGAGCTACCGGGCTTTCCGGACTGCTGGGCGTCCTGTTCCTTCTGCTGCTCGACCTTATTCACCGTTGCCGCCACGCTATTGTTGGACAACCGATCGATGATCTTGGTGTTGGTGAGCACGATGGTCTTGCCGTTTGGCAGCGTAACCTCGTTGTCCGGAGCCTCGGCGCCATCTGCGTCGTCAACGCCAAACACAACGTGTGCGACCACGCTCGCCCAGGCATATCCGGTTGTAGTTCCCAGGTCGCTTTTCGCCTTGCTTCCCACATGCGCCTCGCGCGCGGCGTGCGCCTGCACCATAGACGGCACGGTCATGCCGTAGGCAGAAACACCGGCCACGACCAGTACCAGCGAGCAAGACAGCAGCGCGTACGCTCGCGGCGCCAAGCCCAGTCGGCGTCGCATGCGCACCGCGGTGCCGCGCTTTGTCTGAGTGCCACCGGGTCGCATGCGCTCTCCTCCACAAAAACACGCCGCTCGGGGCGGCGCATTCATTCAAATCCATGGTTGAGTGTATCAGCGAACCCAAAAGGTTGCGCAACGAATGGGCAAATTTAGGATGCAAGCGGAAGCATCCATGCGATAAGCGGATGCGAAGTATCTTTGTTGCACAACAAACCCACGAACGAAAGCCCAATTATGAGCACCCCGTGCGACAGGCCGACGGGCCATGACACGGCGCACCCGGCAACTAGATCGCGCGGCGGGCCTCGATGGCGCGGCCAAGCGTAAGCTCGTCGGCATACTCCAAGTCGCCGCCCACGGGAAGGCCGCTTGCCAGACGCGATACCTCGACGCCCAGAGGCTTGATAGTGCGGGCCAGATAGCTCGCCGTGGTCTCGCCCTCGATGTTGGGGTTGGTGGCGATGATGACCTCATGGATATCCTCGTGGCCCAGACGCGCCAGCAGCTCGCGGATGTGCAACTGCTCGGGACCAATCTTGTCCATGGGACTGATCACGCCGCCCAATACGTGGTAGAGACCGTGGTAGCTGCCCGTGCGCTCGATCGCCTGGACGTCGCGCGGCTCGCCCACCACGCAAATGCGAGTGGTATCGCGCATCGGGTCCTGGCAGATGGAGCACTCGTCGGCCGTGGCGTAGTTAAAG
>JAIHVJ010000218.1 GCA_022720335.1 Collinsella sp. | reverse complement strand
CCCATGGCCGTTGTTACCGCGCCGGCGGCAAAGGCGGAATCCGGATCGACCACTATCGTCCCCACCACCATGGACCAAGAGATCACTCCGTTTGATTTCCCCGCAGCGTTTCCCGGCATCGGCGGCAATAAGTTCACGTGCTGGATGCCCACATTTCCGATTCTCTTCGATTTCTCGTTTGCCGGATACGTGCTGTTTGGCGGAGGATACAAACCAGCCAGCTATATGAACGATTCGGGCAACCCCGATCCGGAATACTGGAAGAAATCGCCGCGCGAGTCGGGCGCCAAGCAGGCAAACCGTTACCTCGACGAGATGGAGGGGAAGTGGAATCAGTACAAAAGTATGAGTGCCGGTTCGGGCACCGATCCAAGAAACACCAAGCTCCTTCGCCACCATTGCACGCTGCTGTTCACGATGGATATCGCCACACAGCTGTACGGCTCGCTCGCCTACGATTGGGTGGGCAAAACCTGGGGTAACAACAACGACCCCGCATTTGGCAATATTAAGGCCCTCTTCCAGGTAAGAACCGACCTCAATTGGACCGAGCAGTTTACCCTAGGACCGGTGCCGTTTTTCCTAAACGTCAACCCCTGGGTGCTGGCGAAGCTGGCGCTCGCCGTGGGTACCCACACGCACGGCAGCGGCGCGGCATTTTTTAAAAACATTTCGCTCGACTATTCAAACACCTCGGGCTCGTTCACCATCCAAATCGGGCTTGCCGTCACCTTTGGCGCCGGCGTTGCAGGTGTCGCTTCGTCTGCCGTACGCGGCGCCGCGTCCCTCACGCTGTTCATTGGGTACGAGAAGGCAGATGGACACCAGCTTCCGCGACTGCGCGTAGGTGCAGACGTCGATGTCGATGTGATACTCCAGTTCGTAATGTTCAAGTGGACCACCAAGGCTTGGTCGGGGTCGTGGCCCACACTCCTCGATTCGTGGAATATGTCGGTGAACAATGGCAACCAGTATGTGCTCCAGCGCTCTGAGCTCGCATTGGGTGGAGATACGCCTTACACGTTGGATGCCCGCTTCGGCACGCCCGGCAACATCAAGGCGGGCGGCGTGCCGCAATTTATCGCATCGGCCACCATCGTCACCAACGCCGAGCTGCTCGCACGCGCCGAGGTTAAGGCCACTGCTGTAAACGTCGCGTCTGTCGTGCGCGATTGGGATCAAGCGGTCACGCGCATTGAGCTCGAGGCAGATGCAGAAAGCGACGACACGGGACAGATCGAGCATTTCGTCCATACACTGATAGAGAACGGCGAAAACGCCGCGCCGATGTACGAGTACACCTATATCGGGCAGGCGACGAACGCCGTTGCGGACCCCAACGCCAATTCTGCCGGCGTATCGGAGGACGAGCGTGGCGGCATCAAGCCCTCGAGCGACAACGTGCTGTTTACTGGCGTGCTCAGCGAAGCTCACATGAAGTTGGCAATGATTGCCGGCGTAGAATGCCTGTTCCGTATCGCCTCGGTGCGCTACGGCGACAATGGCCGCTCGCGCCTGGTGGTACACACAAAGGCAAACGGCACGTGGTCTGCCCCCACGCCCGTGGACTTTCCCCTTGGGTTTGGCGAGGGCGACGTGGAACGCGACGGCATATACGATTACGACTTCGACGTGGTGGAATATACGGACGGAAGAGGAAACCAGGACGCCTACGTGCTGCTGGTCTCGGGCGAGCGCCCCGCCGGCGACAACACCCTTTTCGATGCGGCGAGCACATCCGGCATACTGTCCGTTGTGCGCCTACGCATAAGCAATAGCGAGGTTCGCGTGATATCGCACACGTCGTGGCGCAGCATCTCGCGCGGCCGCCTGCAGGAGGACGGCTACCATTGCCTGCAGTGTCCGCGCATCACGGTGGGCAAGACGCTTGTCGACGGACGTCTGTCGGGCGCCTATCTCCACCGCCGCGGGACCACCGCAGAGAAAGCGCTGGGCTGCGAGGCTGAGGTCGCGCTCGAGTGCTTTACTCTGTGGTCGGATGTGTCGGGCGACAGCCTCACGTTCCGTCAGGTTCTCCGCTTTCCGCAAGCACCATCGAGCATCGAGCTGGGCGCGCCCGAGAACGTCAACGGCAAAATGGTGGTGCCCGTCGCATACGAAACCGCAGACGGCTGCGGTTGCGCATCGTACGCCGTCATCGGTCAGTCTATTGCGGGTTGGGGCGTCATGTCGCCGGACGCCTCGGTGCCGCGCGTGGTACCGTGGCCGCAGCATACGGGCTTTTTGGCCACCGTCAACGAGCAGCTGCAGCATGTTACCTGGACGCGAGGCGCATCGGCATTTGCAACGACACCCGTGGCCGCAGCCAGCTGCGCCCGGCGTCGTTCAGCATGAGCAACAACGGCAGGTGCGTGCTATACGTCGAGAACACCGACGGCAAAGTGGGGCAAACCTACGACGAAGAAGGCAACCCGGTGGCGGTAATGGGCAAGCACTTCCGCATCTTCGCCAGCACCTTGGCAGGCGATCTGTTCACGGAGCCGTTCGTGATGTGCGAGCTGGACCATCCCGTCGATCAGATAACGACGTTTTTGACGTCGGGAGGCATGCTCTCCGCACTCGCCACGCACATTGTGAGTGCGGAGAAGAGCGAGGCAAATCTGCACGGCATCGAAGTTCCCTTGGTGGCGTGTGCCACTCCGATGGGCGCGGTCGCTACCTCGGGCGCGGTGGTGCCC
>JAIHVJ010000030.1 GCA_022720335.1 Collinsella sp. | reverse complement strand
GAACACCGCCTCGATGTCGGCCTGGGTCTGAAGCGTAATATTCGCAGATACCCGCTGCGTTCCGACCAACTCGAGCTCGGTGGTCTTCGGCAGCTTCTCATCGTTAAGGTATGGCGTGTCGTAGAGCACCTCCTTGAGCCCAAACAGATGACGGGCGCCCGGCACCACGGTGTAGAGCGAGCCCTCTGGCGCCAGCACGCGGGCAAATTCGCGCTCGTTAAAGGGAGCGAAGAGCTCGGTCACCATATCGAAGGCGCCATCGGCCACGGAGATGTCCTTCATGTTGGCCACGAAGTAGGTCGCATCGCCGCGCTTGGCGGCAAGGCGCACCATCTCTTTGCCCAGGTCGAAACCGTAAGCATCCACGCCCGGCACCGCGCCCATGGCGCTGGTGTAGTAACCTTCGCCGCAGCAAATGTCGAGCAGCGTCATGGGGCCATTCGTAGACGCAGCACACCCAGACACCCGCTTGCGCACCAGCTCGATCATCGCATCGCGCAACGGCGCGTAGTATCCACGGTTCAGAAAGTCACGACGGCTGCGCGCCTGCGACTTGGGATCACCCATGGAGTCACCGCTCTTGGACGAGCGCAGCAGATACAGATAGCCCTCGCGCGCACGGTCAAACCGGTGTCCGCCCGCGCATGCAGCACCGCGTTCGTCATCCACCAACGGCTCATGGCAAACGGGACACAACAACATGGCAACTCCTTAGCGCGAACAACACAACGCCCACCATTGTCGCACGCCTTCCCCACCTAGTCATTGGGGACGTTCTTGAATGACCAGTCGTTTAAGAACGTCCCCAATGACTAGTCGATTAGGAGTATCATCGTCTGCGCAAATAAGCACGAAAGAGCATGTTAGAGATTGAGAGCGCATGGCTGACACCGTATCTAAGCACATTGACATGACCACCGGCTCGCTGTGGCGCAATATTCCCCTGTTCGCCTTCCCCGTGGCCGCCACGAGCATCTTGGAGCAGCTGTCGAACCTCATCGCCACGGTCATCATCGGTAACTTCTCGGGCGACCAGGGAACCCTCGCCATGGCGGCGGTCGGCTCCAATGTCCCGCTTACCAGTCTTATGCTCAACCTGTTTATTGGCATGTCGCTTGGCTCCAACGTGGTCATCGCCAACGCTATCGGCCGCAACGATCAGAACATGGTCAAACGCGCCGTCCATACCTCGATCTTAATGGCGCTCGTGGGCTTTGTCGTCATCGCTCTGGGCGAGATCTTTGCCGAGCCCATGCTCGCCGCGCTCAACGTTCCCGCCGAAACCATGCCGCTCGCCTCGCTCTACCTGCGCGTCTTTTTGCTCAGCCTGCCCTCAATCTTGCTCTACAACTTTGAGGCCGCGATCTTCCGCTCCGTCGGCATCACCCGCATGCCGCTGCAGGCGCTTGCCGTGTCCACCGTCCTCAACATTGGCCTGGACCTCATCTTTGTCCCCGTACTCCACTGGGGCGTCGCGGGCGTCGCCATCGCCACCGCCATCGCCTACACCGTCAGCGCCGCTACACTCTTTATCCGCCTGCTCAAGACCGACTCCGTCGTCCGCGTCACCCCACGCGACCTGGCTATCGACCCCGTCGCCCTCAAGCGCATCGTCAAGATCGGACTGCCCGCCGGCATCCAAAGCGCTGTCTTTGCCGTCGCCAACATCATCATCCAGTCCGCCATCAACAGCCTGGGCACCGAGGTCATGGCGGCATCGAGCGCCGCCATGAGCCTGGAGTACGTGTGCTACAACCTGCTCAACAGTTTTAGCCAGGCTTGCACCACCTTTGTGGGACAAAACCACGGTGCTCGCCAGATCGACCGCTGCACCAAAACGCTTAAGGTCTGCCTGGTCGAAGGCGGTATCGTTGCCCTCACCACGATTATCGTTATTGTCGGCCTCGGGCGCGAAATCCTATCGCTGTTCAACAGCGATCCCAACATCGTCTCGATCGGCTATATCCGCGTGTGCTCGATTTTCCCGGCGTACGCCTTTAGCATGTTCTACGAAAACATGTCCGGCTACCTGCGCGGCTTTGGTATCTCGCTCATGCCCGCCCTCATCACCATGATCTGTGTCTGCGGCATCCGCTTCTATTGGGTGTTCTGCGTGTTCCCGCACTTCCGCACCTTTGCGAACATCATGATGGTCTACCCCATCAGCCTGGGCACCACGGCGTTCTTTATGGTCGTGGCGGTATTACTCTGCCACCCGGCACGCACCTATCGCGCCGCCCAAGCCAAAGCGACAGCCCGCTAAACACCGCACTCAACGCCACGCCAGTCATTAATTGACAATATGCGAGCTCATATAGTCGATAAAGCGCCTCGTGGCGATGGGCATGGTGTCCCAGCTGCGCCAGGCGGCCACCACGTCGCGCGAGGGGGCATGCACGATAGGCCGCACACGGATATCGGCTTGCACGCCCTCAACGGTACGGCGATAAAGCATACTCACGCCCAGGCCTTCCTCCACCATCGCCATGATGGTGTAGTCGTCGGTCACCTCGCTCGTCACGTGCGGCGACAGCCCATGCGCCGCGAATGCATCGAGCACCAGGCTCTGTTCGCCTTCATCCAGCAGCACAAACGGCTCGGACGCTAGGTCAGCGAGTGTCACCTTTTCCTTTGCCGTCAGCGGATGCGCCGCCGGCAACAATGCCACCAACTCGTCGTGATAGACCACACGCTTCTCGAGCCCAGCGGTAAATCCGCGTGCCGTAAAACAAAAATCGACCACGCCATCGTGCACCCACTGAGCGTTGCGCGTGTAATCGCCCTGCTTGAGGGTAAAGTGTACGCCCGGGTGCAGGGCCCCAAAGTCGCGGATCACGCGCGGCAACACGGTTCGACTCACGTTGGTAAACGTCGCAATACGAATATCAGTCGAGGAAAGCCCCAGCAGCTCCTGGCGCTTGCCCTCGAGCTCGACCTCGGCGGTCACAATCTGGCGCAGGTACGGCAGATATTGTTTACCGTCGCGCGTAAGCGAAACGCCCTGCTTACCGCGCTCGATAAGCGTGGTGCCCAGCTCGCGCTCGAGCGCCTTGACGGCCTGGCTCACCGCACTTTGCGTATAGCCCAGCTCGTCGGCCGCACGTTTCAGGCTGCCGCAATCGACCACCATACAAACAATCTGACACCGCGATGCCATCGTGCCTCCACATCAATGCAGCCGTAAAACGTTTTGCCAGCGCTTTTCGCGCCTACTTTAGTATTTCTTAATCATACTGAAGATACATTCGCTTTACTACATCCAAATCTGGGAGCAGAATCCTTTTTGCGAAACCGTTCTGTAACAAAAGGAGTCCCATGGACCGCAAAAAAGCAATCGCGCTCTCATTTTCCGTTCCCGTCGCATGGGGCTTTTCGTATCCCCTCATGAAGATCGGTATGGACAGCATGAACGCCACGAGCATCGTTGCGTTGCGCTGCATCATCGCCTTTGTGGTCTGCCTGTTGCTCTTCCACAAGCACGCGTTGCGCATCAACCGCGACCTTATGGTCCGCGCCGCCATCATCGGCGCCATTATGGCAACCGAACTCACCTGCATGTGCCTGGGTTCCAGCCTCATCTCCGCCTCCACCGCCGGCTTTTTGCAGAGCCTGACGGTCGTGATCGTGCCGTTTGCCAACGCCGCCCTGCTGCGCCGCGCCCCCGAGCGCAAAGTGCTCATCGGCACCGCCATCGTCACCTGCGGCATGCTGCTGCTCTCGGGCGCCGACTTCACCAGCCTGAACCCGGGCGCGCTCATCATGCTGCTCTCCGCTTTTGTCTATGCCGGCCACATCATTGTGGCGAAGCGCTTTGTCGAAGATGTCGACCCGCTGGCTCTGGGCGTTTGGCAGCTGGGCTTCGGCGGCCTGTTCTCAGGCATCGCCGCATTCACCTTTGGCGGCTTCACGCTTCCCAGTACGCCCAGCGAGATCGTGGTCGTCGTCGCGCTCGCACTCATCTGCTCTGCCTATGGCTTTATCACCCAGACGCTCGTGCAGCCCCACGTGCCCGCCGAGACCACCGGCTTCGCCTTCTCGCTCGAGCCGGTCTGCTCCGCCGTCTTCTCGTTCTTCCTGGTCGGCGAGGTCCTGAGCCCCATCGCCTTCTTTGGCGCCGCTCTCATCCTCACCGGCGTCATGGTGGCAACCGTCGAGCTTCCGCGCCTTCACGCACATGGACAGGCTCGCATGGCAGGAGCGCCCGAGCGCGTCTCGTAGACCCCACTCCTTATACAGCCGCGGCATAAAGGCAACCGGTGCGCCTTTACAATAGATGCAAACAGAGCATCTGACGCAAAGGAGCCCCATGGACGCCGCGACCCGCGACCGCAACATAGCAACTTGGTTGGGCGATGCGCCGCAGCCGGTACGTGACACTACGAACCAGCTGCTCGAGCGCATCGCCCTTTTGCGTGCCGAGCAGACCATCTATCCGGCACAAGACGACATTCTCAATGCCCTCGCCTACACGCCGGCCGACCAGGTCAAGGTTGTCATCTTGGGTCAGGACCCCTATCACGGACCCAACCAGGCCATGGGGCTGTCGTTCTCGGTCCCCGCGACGCAAACCAAGTTGCCGCCGAGCCTGCGCAACATTTACAAGGAACTCAAAGCCGATCTGGGCTGCCCCATTCCCGCCACGGGAGACCTAACCCCATGGGCACGGCAGGGTGTCCTGCTCCTCAACACTACGCTCACCGTGCGCGAGCATGCCGCCAACTCGCACGCCAAACTGGGCTGGAGCACGCTCACCGATTACGTTATCGAACGCTGCTGCCAGCTGCCCCAGCCGGTAGTCTTTTTGGCATGGGGTCGCTTTGCCCAACAGATGGTCGAAGGCAAGCTCGTCGCGACTGGCGCGGACAAGGCAGCCGACAAGTTCTGCCTGGCCTCTACGCATCCCTCGCCGCTTTCGGCCAACCGTGCCACGGCAGAACTCCCCGCCTTTATGGGGTCGCGCCCCTTCTCGGCAGCCAATCGGCTACTCGAACAGCACGGCTCGACCCCCGTCAACTGGACTTGCCTCGGCTAAAAATCGATACATCAAAAACGCGCCCGACGGCTTTCCATCGGGCGCGTTTCCTATTCGGGCCAAATAAATTGTGTGCGGCCGGCCTCGCCGCCATCGATCAACAGGCTCTGCCCGGTCATAAACCGGTTGGTCACGCCCACAAAGTAGATCCACTCGGCGATCTCTTGGGCAGTGGCCCAGCGCTTAAGCGGCGTGAGCTCCATAATCTGGTTCCACAGGTGCTCGTCTTCCATCACACAACGGTTGAGCGGCGTGACAACGCCACCCGGGTCCACACTGTTGGCGATGGCCTGCGGCGCCAGACGGTTTGCAAGGTTCTTGGTGTAGGCGATAACGCCACCCTTGCTGGCGGCATAGGCGGGAAACTCCGATCCCGTATGCCCGCTCGCCGACCCCACATTGACCACGGATTGGATAGCAGGCGCCGGCTTGGCGGCAAGCCCCTCCCCCACAAAGGCATAGTGCTCGGTCACGTTGATGGTGCCACGCAGGTTGGAGGCGATGTCGTCGGCCGAATCCTGCGTACCGGCAACATTCACGATTACCTGAGGCTCAAGGTCGCCTGGAAACGAGTCAGGCTCGCGGACATCAACGATCAGATGGCGATAGCGTTCGTGTTCGATCGCCGCCGGTAGCAGATCAAAGCCCACGACCTCGTGGCCCTCGTCCAAAAAGCGCTGCACGCACGCGGCTCCGATACCGCCCGAAGCGCCCGTGATCAAAACCCGCATACTTGCTCCTTAGGCGGTTGCGTGGCGCTCGAGGTACTCGGAGCCCACATTCTCGCGCTCCCAGCCGCGCACGACCTTGTAGCCCACGGGGCTCAGGAAAACCTCGCACAGCAGCTCGGCGATAGCGCCGGTCAGCGAGCACATAAGCACCTGCACCCACGTCCAGCCAAAGAACGTATGACTCACCACAATGGCGAAGACCAAGTTGTCGATAAACTGACCGATGCCCGTGGACACATAGGAGCGGAAGGCAAAGCTCGCAAAGTTATTCTTTTTGAGCATGCGGCCGAGCGACTGGTTGAGCGTGGAGTTGACCACGGCAGAGGTGAGCATGGCCAACGACGAGCCAAACACCACGTACCAGGTGCCGCCGATCGTGGCGTTGAGGGCAGTGTTGACCTCGATCATGCCCGTGTCGTAGTAGGCGCCCCACATGCCGGGCGTGAGCGAGCACAGCCAAAAGCACAGGCTCACGGCAAGATTAACCAGCAGTGCGAGGATAGAGATTTTGATGGATGCCTTGGCGCCAAAGCGCTTGCAGATCATGTCCTGGCACAAAAACGAGACCCAGCTCACCACAAAGCCGCAGTCGAGCGCCAGATACGGCAGGCTGATAAGCTCTTTGTTGGCCAGCAGGTTCATCATGATGACGCTCACGATAAACAGCGAAACCGTTGCCGCGGGAATGCTCCGCAACAGGACTTTGTAGTCCTCCATGACCTTCTTGATCATTATGTACTCCTTTGGTTTTAGGTTTAACGAGCAGGATATCGGAACCGAACTGCTCGGCCGCCCCGGTCTTGAGGCGACGGTGGGTATGATAGCCGCTCCGCCGGCGGCAGGCAAGCAAAGGGCGCGGCAGCCCCGCAAGGCTACCGCGCCGATGCGCTAAAACGTTACGTTGCCAAACTCCGACAGGATCAGGTCGGGGTTGTGGTCGGTCGCCCAATCCACGTTCCACGGGCTCGTGAACAGCAGCAGCTTGCCGCCGCGCATGTCCTCGACGCGCAGGGTATCGCGCGTGAGCGAAAGGCTCGGAATATCGATGGTGTCGGGGTCGTTCTGGATCCAGCGGATATCGGTATAGGGCAACGGCTGGCGACGGACCTCAACGCGATACTCGGCCTTCAGACGGCGCTCGAGCACCTCGAACTGCAGCACGCCGACCACGCCGACGATAACGCTCTCCATGCCGGCGCCCAGCTCGCGGAAGATCTGGATGGCGCCCTCCTGGGCAAGCTCTTCCATACCCTTCACGAACTGCTTGCGCTTGAGCGTATCGACCTGCGTGATGCGGGCGAACATCTCGGGCGCGAACGTCGGGATCTGCGGGTACTGCACGTGGCGCTTGCCGGAACACACGGTATCGCCGATGCTAAAGATGCCCGGGTCGAACAGGCCCACGATATCGCCCGCGTACGCCTCGTCCACGATGGCGCGGTCGTCGGCCATCATCGAGGTGCCCGTGGCCAGCTTGAGCTTGCGGTTGCCCTGCATATGGAAGGCGTCCATGCCGCGCTCGAACTTGCCCGAGCAGATGCGCACAAAGGCGATACGGTCGCGGTGGTTCTTGTCCATGTTGGCCTGGATCTTAAAGACAAAGCCGCTAAAGTCGTCGCGGCAGGGATCGACCGGCTCGCTGGTGAGCGTATCGGTATAGGCGCGCGGCGTCGGGGCCAGGCGCAGGAACTCCTTGAGGAAGGGCTCCACGCCAAAGTTGGTGAGTGCCGAGCCAAAGAACGCCGGGCTCAGCTTGCCGCAGGCCACGGCATCCAGGTCGAGCTCGTCGCCGGCGCCATCGAGCAGCTCGATGTCGTCCATCAGGTTCTTGTGGTTCTCCTCGCCGATGAGCTCGTCCATGGCAGGATCGCCCAGCTCGGCCTCAACCTCGGCGACCTTCTTGGTGGCGTTGGCGTGACCGTCGCCCTCAAAGGCGATGACACGGCGGGTCTGACGGTCGAACACGCCGCGGAAGTTGCGACCGCTGCCGATCGGCCAATTCATGGGATACGTGTTGATGCCCAGAACGTTCTCGATCTCTTCCATGAGCTCAAACGGATCGCGGGCCTCGTGGTCGAGCTTGTTCACAAAGGTGAAGATGGGGATATGGCGCAGCGTGCAGACCTTAAAGAGCTTCTTGGTCTGGGCCTCGACGCCCTTGGCGCCGTCGATGACCATGACCGCGGCGTCGGCGGCCATGAGGGTACGGTAGGTATCCTCCGAGAAGTCCTGGTGGCCGGGGGTATCGAGGATGTTGACGCAGGCACCGTTGTAGGTGAACTGCAGCACCGAGGAGGTAACGGAAATGCCGCGCTCCTTCTCGATGTCCATCCAGTCCGAGACGGCGTGCTTGGCCGAGCTCTTGCCCTTGACCGAGCCGGCGGTCTGGATGCTGCCGGTATAGAGCAGCAGCTTCTCGGTAAGCGTGGTCTTACCGGCGTCCGGGTGGCTGATGATCGCGAATGTACGGCGCGACGAGATTTCATCCGACAGGCTTGCCATGCGGATCCTTTCTTGCATTGAGTGCATTACGTCGTTGTAACCCGACTATTGTAGCCGCGAAATGCCGTTACAGGGCACCTATCAGGACAAATTCATCAGTCGGGACTTTGGTTGCCGGTCGGCGGCGGCACTCCGCAGCAGTTTGTCTCGGTCTGTAACATCTAGACGGGTTTTGAACCTCTACCTGTTACAGATCGAGACAAACGGATGGGCCTGCCGGCAAAATCTCAATCTGTAACAACTATCTTCCAAAACCAGCCCTTAATGTTACAGATTGAGACAAACGAACGGATCCGCCGGCAAAATCTCGAACCGTAACAGTTAGCCGCCCAAAACCGCTCCAGATGTTACAGATCGAGACAAAAGGACCGGCGGATAAACAACATCTCAATCTGTAACAACTAGCTGGGAAATTCGGGTCTTGTTGTTACAGACTGAGACAAACGGTGGCCGATCATTCCGATTTCCCTCTTGCGTAACTGTGCATAGTGTATATATACTGTGTTTACCGGTTATATACACGTGTAGCCCATCAGCTAAGGAGCCGCTGTGGACATCATCCTATCCAATTCGAGCGACAAGCCCATCTACGAGCAGATATCCTCGCAGGTCAAGACCCAGATCCTATCGGGCGCACTCGCCGCGGGGGCCAAACTCCCCAGCATTCGTGCGCTCGCGAGCGACCTAGGTGTGAGCGTCATCACCACCAAGCGCGCCTACGCCGACCTGGAGCAACTCGGGTTTATCTGCACCGTGCAGGGCAAAGGCTGCTTTGTCGCCGAGGGCAACCAGGAGCTCTTGCGTGAAAGCCAGCTCTGCCATATCGAAGAGCTGCTCGCGCAAGCGGCAGCGCAAGCCGACACCTTGGGCGTCACGCGCGACAAATTGCACGAGATGCTCGACCTGGTAGCTCCCGAAACCATGCAGTAGCCATCTGCAAGAAAGGCTATACCATGCAAAACCTGTTAGAACTCAAAGCCGTCTCGCGCCGGGTGAGCAACCGCTTTTCGTTGCGCGATGTCACACTTGCCGTAGAGCCCGGCCAGATTGTTGGCTTTGTGGGCGCAAACGGCGCCGGCAAGACAACGACCATCCGTGCCGCGCTCGGCCTCATAAAGATAGATGCTGGCGAGGTATGCCTGTTTGGGCAGCGCTGCGATGCCAATGCGCCCGATGAGCAACAACGTCGCACGCGCTCTCGCATCGGACTCGTGCTGGACACGTGCCCCTTCCCTTCCACGCTCAAGGTGACGGAGGTCGAGGCGCTCGTAGGTCCGGCGTACCCCACCTGGAACCACGACACCTTCGCCAGCCTCATCGACCGGTTTAGTCTGGACCCCAAGGCAAAGGTCAAGGACCTCTCCCGTGGCATGGGCATGAAACTGCAGCTCGCGTGCGCGCTCAGTCACAAGGCCGAGCTGCTCATCTTGGACGAAGCCACCGCGGGCCTCGATCCTATGGCGCGTGAGGAGCTGCTCGATGAGCTGCTCTCCTTTGTCGCCGACGGACAGCGCAGCGTATTGTTCTCGAGCCACATTACCTCCGATCTTGAACGTGCGGCAGACCGCGTCGCCTGCATCGATAATGGCTCGATCGTGTTCGATTTGCCGCGCGAGGACATTACCGACCGTACCGGCATCGCCCACTGCACCCAGGCGCAAGCTGCCGAGCTGATGGCTTGTGTCGAAGGCGCTCGCGCCACCCGTCATACCTACAGCGTTGACGTACTCGTACCCAACCGACGAGAAGCGCTCGAGGCCTTTCCCGAGATTCCCTGCGACCGGATCTCCATCGATGACTATCTGCGCCTTACGCTGAAAGGAACCTCCAAATGAAACGCGCCTTTATGTCCGAGACCGCCATCATGCGCTCGTTTCTCCCGAGCATCGCCGGCGTCGGCCTGTTCATATTCGTCGTGCTGACCCTTGCCAACGCATCGGATGGTGACTCTGGCATGAGCGCCGGCACCTGTGCGGTCAGCGCCATGTCGCCCATCATGATCATGAGCTCGCTGGCTGGCTACGATAACCAAAACGGCTGGGAGCGCTATCGGGCAACGCTGCCGTTCTCGCGCAAAGACATCATCTGCGCGCGATACCTGTGCATTATTGTCTTCTCGGTCGTCATGGCATGCGCGGCTACGCTTCTGAACATCCTCGCCCTTCCGTTCTTCGATCACATGGGCATCCCTTCGACAGGCCAGACGGTCTTTGAAATCGCGACCGCCTCGGCGGCGTCGATGCTCATCTCCCTCATGATGGTGTTTTTGGCACAGCCGATATTCTTTCGATTTGGACACATGGAGGCGCTGCGCCTATCCGTCGGCCTGTTTGCCCTGCTTGGCTGCGGCACCATGGCAATACTGAGCTCCTCCAACCCCATCAGCAACTGGCTCATGTCATTTGCCGGGGCAAATCCCGATCCCGCCGTCATCAGTTTCCTGTGCGCAGGAATTGCCGCCCTGGCGTTCGTGCTATTTGCAATCAGCTGCACCGTCAGCACCAAGATCTATCGAGCACGCGATTTGTAGCCGCAAGCGGTATCATCGGACGAGCGCCGTAGACCCGGCGTAGTCGTTCTTGAGGAGGCGCCACACCCGTGTCGTGGGTTGTTGCAGCGTTTGCATCGGCATTCTTTGCCGGCATCACATCAATTTTGGCCAAATGTGGCATCAAACACACCGATTCCGATGTTGCGACCGCCATCCGCACCTGCGTGGTGCTCGTCTTTGCTTGGATAATGGCGGGCATTTCCGGATCCATCGGAACCATTGGCAGCATCGCCGCCAAGTCTTGGCTGTTCCTCGTTCTCTCGGGACTTGCAACCGGCGCTTCGTGGATCTGCTACTTTAAGGCGCTCAGCATTGGAGACGTCAATAAGATCGTGCCGGTCGACAAGATGAGCACCGTACTCGCCGCGCTGATCGCTATTGTTCTCTTTGGCGAGACGAGCAATCTGGCCGTAAAGCTTATTGGGACGGCCGTAATCACCCTCGGCACGTTCCTGATGATTGAGAAGAGGCAGTCAGCTGGCGTGGACCAGAAGCAAGACCGGACCTGGCTCGTCTACGCCATCGGCGCCGCCGTTTTCGCGGCGCTCACGTCCATCCTTGCCAAGGTTGGCATCGAAGGCGTCGAGTCTAACCTGGCAACGGCGATCCGTACCTGCGTGGTACTCGCCATGGCGTGGGGGATTGTGACGGCCAAGGGAAAGCTGGAGCAGGTCGCACGCGTTGACCGATATGAACTCACATTTCTCGCAGCATCGGGCATTGCGACCGGTGCATCGTGGCTGCTCTACTACTACGCGATTGCCGCCGGGCAGGTAAGCGTCGTGGTGCAGGTCGACAAGCTCTCGATCCTTGTTTCGGTACTGTTCGCGCGCCTGGCCTTCAACGAAAAGCTGTCACATCGAAACGCCGTCGGCCTCGCCCTCATCGTGCTGGGCACCGCCGCACTCGCAATTTGGAAGTAAGACGCAGGGAACGAGAGCCTCGGCGCACCCGTGGTCACAATCGACTGTCCGCCAATACATGACAAATGACATATCCCCTGCCCGCGCTCAACGTCTTACAATAGAGATGTCACGGGCCTTGGCCCAATTTCGATCATCCAAGGGGATGTCTTTTTGGTCATTGTTCTTTAGGGAACGGTCAATCGCATAGAACCATGAAAACGGCCGACCAACGGCCGTGGTTTATTGCGCCGTTCCGCCTCCGTCATCTGCCAATTTGCACCTGATTGGAAAGAACAATGCAATCCCAGGAATCTCAATCCTTCCCAAAAGCTAGCAGCTTCGATACGGCACTCGTGCGCTCTAAGATCATGGGGCCCAATCCCCTCAAGCTCTGCGAAGAACTTCTTTGCGATGCTCGCATCCCCCGCGGCGCCCGCGTCTGCGACCTTGGATCGGGCACCGGCATTACCAGCGCCCTGCTTGCCCGCGAATACGGGTCTGACACCTACGCTGTCGACCTGTGGAGCGACCCCGAGGAGAACCGCGTGTTCTTCGATTCACTCGGTATTCCCCGCAACGCCATTCACCCTGTTAAAGCGGACGCCTCGCAAGGCTTGCCGTTTGAGCGCGACTTTTTTGATGCGGTCGTGAGCATCGACTCGTACAACTACTATGGCCGCGATCCGCATTACTTGGGCGAGCGCCTGCTCCCCTACGTAAAGCAAGGCGGGATGCTCTACTTAAGCATCCCCGGCATGGTCCGCGACTGCCACGACAATTTGCCGGACTGTCTGCTCCAGTCCTGGACACCCGAGCAGCTCGACTATATGCACGACATAGCCTGGTGGCGCACCATGATCGAGCCGACCATCGGCGTCGAGATTGTCTCGATGCAGCCCATGCTGTGCACCAACGAGGCATGGGCAGACTGGCTCGCCTGCGACAACGAGTACGCCGCGGGCGACCGCGCTGCCGTTGAAGCCGGCGCTCTCGAGTATCTCAACACCATCGCAATCGTGCTGAGGAAGTTCTAAACAACAGCCGCGCGAGACCGTAGATATACGGCCTCGCGCGGCTTTTTTCTTACCATGAGCTTTTAGCGAGCAGGCCCGTAGTCGTTACATCCTCACGCCGGGCTTGGGATGCTTGTACTGACCGTGGGAGGCCGTGCGTTTACCGCGTGAGATGGCAAACTTGGGACAGCAGTGCAGGCAACGGAGGCAGGCGGCGCACTCCGGCTTTGTCCAGACGGGAAGCCCGTCACGCATCTCAATTGCCGCCATGGGGCAGCGCTTGGCGCAGAGGCCGCAATCGATGCAGAGATCGTCATCGACAGCAAACTTGCTCGTCCGTTGCATGCGCGGCAGCCCAAACGCGTGATATGCGCACGATGCAAACAGGGGCACGCGATGGCGCATCATGTTGCCCGTACGCCGCGCCCGTACCGCTTCGACCACGGCATCAATCTGCGCCTCGGCAGCCTTGTTGATGCTCTCGACCTTTTGAGGATCTGACAGGTCGAAAACAGGCGTCCAGGTATCGGGCATCTTGACGCTCATCGCCGCGTCCAGCTCGAGCCCACGCTCGCGCAGCAAATCGCGGGCAAACTTCGCCGATTGGCCGGTCGTCGAGCCATACGTTGAGACATAGAACGTACAAGGTTGCCCGCTGCCCTTGCCGCCAACGGCAATCGACAGGTCGGCAGTCTTCAAAAACTCGATCATTGGCGTCGGCAAGCCCCAGGCATACACCGGGGCAACAAATCCAAGCTGACAGGGCCCTCCCGCCAAGGCAAGACGAAGGGACTCGGCATCAAAGCGCTCAATCGACATGACCTTATCGCCGAGCAGCAGGCCCACGACCATGACCGGCTGACGCATGACCGCACCCATCGTCGATGCCGTGCAGACGGCGACGCAAAAGACCGGATCTGCGCCGGTGAGGATGGCAAGGCCATAGCCCAGGCTTACGCCCGAGAAGATAACCGGGAAGAAGTGACCGCCGCGCCAGCCCAAGTTGATAAGAGCGGGGGTCAGCATGGCCTTGACCAGACCGGTCAAAATAAGCACGCCAGCGGGAATGGTCAGATAGGTTTCCATGAGCACGTCGGCCTGGGTCTCGCCGGCAAACATGGTATAGGGCAGAACCGTGCCACAGATGGCGAGTGCCAAACCGGCCAGCATGGCCTTGACGACAGGACGCTCCCCTATTGCATGGGACAGTGCCTCGCTTGCATGCTCAGAGACAAAGTACAGCCAGCCGCAGACGGTGCCGATCAACGACAGAGGGACGAGCCAGGTAAGCTCTAGGTTGCCCACCTCGGCGGACTCGAACCTGGGCATGCCCATGCCGCCGCCCACAAGCTGTCCAAGCAGCAGGTAGGTGCCCAGACCGCCGGCAATCGCAATACCGTAGACCACCGTCTTTTGCGCCTTGGGCAGCTTGATGGTGATCTCGCCGGACGCGGACTCATCGTCGGCGTCTTCACCCTGGCCGTCGGTGCTACCGGCAAGCGGCGCCACAAAGCCAAAGACGGGCGCGGTAAAGAGTGCCGTCAGGGCAGCCTGGGTGCCCAGCAGCGTGAGCTCCCTAAACTCGGCGCCAAAGCGACGCATGCGATCGCCGACCCAGCTGCACAGACCCGCGATGACGCCGGTCAGGCCGGCCTCCGGTCCAATGCTGCCGCCAAACAGCAACGGCAGCAATGCCGCGAGCGAAAGCTTGCCCAGGTTGTCGTACGGGTAGCGCCCGTCTTGCTTGACCTTAGCCATCACCTGATTGAGGTCATCGGTCTTGGTGCCTGTCATCTTTTCGTACAGACCGATTAACAGGCCGCCCAGCAGGCAGACAAAAAACGGGTACGGCAAAAAGCCAAACGGGCCGCTGGCAAGCTCGGGCGAAGCGACGCCCAGCGCGTGTGGAATCTCGGTCCATAGATAGTCGATGCCGTGCTCCATCGCAAAGAAGAACAGCCAGACTGCGGCACCTGCGAACGCACCGGTCACGGCAACGCTAACTAAAAACAGCGCGCGGTTTGTGGGTTTGGCAAGGTTATCCATCGGGTCCTCCCGCGGTCAAAGTCGACATAGATACGTTTTATTGTAGAGCGAGCGTTGCCCGAACGAGCTAACCGTCTGCGCCGCAAACGGCACCATTGGGAGCCATTATGGGACAGGCTCAAGACTTATCCGTTGATAATCGAGGCAATCTCGCGCAAATCGTCGGCAAAGTAGATGCCGTGCTGGCGCTTCAGGCTCGAAAGCCCCTTATCAATCATGTGCCCGAGCAGCGCCTTGAGGTCGTTGTAGTAACCGTTCAGGTTGTACAAAATGCACGGCGCATCGAGATGCCCCAACGACACCGCGGACATAACCTCGGCAATCTCCTCGAGCGTGCCCGTGCCGCCCGGAAATGCGATGAACGCATCGCCGAGCTCGATCATCTTGGCTTTGCGCTCGGCCATGTCGCTCGTCACGATAAGGTCGTCGATTCCGTCGTGTTGAAACTCTGCCTCGATAAAAAAGCTCGGCTCCACACCCGTCACATGTCCGCCTGCCTCGAGTACGCTATCGGCGAGCGCGCCCATCAGTCCCGATTTGGACCCGCCGTATACGAGCGCGTGTCCGTTGGCGCCAATCCAATTGCCCAGCTCCTGCACTGCGGGCAGAAACGCCGGGTCGTTGCCGACGCTCGCGCCCAGGTAGACGGTGATGTTCATATGCAATCCCCCTCGTCGTGACGCGCGGCACCCGTTCTATCGTTGCCGGCGACGGTATTCGCGCACGCGGCGCGACAAATCGGCGAGCTCATCGCGGTCGAGTTCTTCCAAATGCTCAAGATCGTCCATAAAGCGCGCCATGGTGTCCTTTTGGCGCATCTTGATAAGCGTATTGCAGTAGTTCACCGCCACGCCCGTAAGCATGGCGATATAGAAGATACTGATGACGCTTAGGATAACGGTAATGCCGCGGGCAACCGGCGTTTCAGCGGGGATATCGCCAAAGCCAATCGTCGAGACCGTCTCAAAGCTAAACCAGAGACCATCGCCAAACGTGAGGGTCGTGGGCTCGGACAGCCAGACAGCCGTCGAGCAAAGCAGATAGAAAATAAGAAACAGGCCCGTAATGCGTGCAAAGCCAGCCTGTCGCAGCACATCGGCAAGCGTCCTGAGCTTTTTCATCGCGACCCCTTCCACGGACAACCAATCACGTTCGCTCGGTATTGTCCCACGCCTCCCCAGCAAACGGAACTAGTCATTGGGGACGTTCTTAAATGACCAGTCAAACAAGAACGTCCCCAATGACTAGTCGTTTAAGAACGTCCCCGATGACTGCCGGGCGGGAGCGTTTAGCGGTACAGCTGCCGACTGGGCAGGCTGAGCTGGTATCCTTATGCGGTATTGTCTCGATTCGTTAGGATTGCATGTGAGAGCTGCCACTGTCCTTCGTTCAGTTATATGTCGCGCCCTGGCCATTGTGCTTGCCGCGCTTGCCGCACTGAGTTCCATCGCGCCTGTCCAGGCTTTTGCCGATGACTCTAGTCAGCCAGTCAAGACGGTCCGCGTCGGCTGGCTCGTCAACAACGAGGGCTTCCAGAACGGCACCCCCGGCGAGCGTCTCTCGGGATGGGGTTACGAGTACCTCCAGACCCTGTCGTACTACACGCCCGGCTGGCGGTACGAATACGTCTCCGGCACCTTCACCGAGCTTATGGACATGCTCGAGGCAGGCGAGATCGACCTCATGCCCAACATCTCCTACTCCGAGGAACGCGCCCAAAAGCTGCTCTTTTCCTCGAACCCCGAGGGCACCGAGCGCTACTACATCTACGCCAGGCCCGACCGTGACGACCTGGCCAAGGGTGACCCTCAAGCACTCCAGGGTCTCACCATCGGTTACAACTCCGGTGTTATGCAAACCATCGTCGGCCAGCAGTGGCTCGCCAACGAGGGAATCGCCTGCACATACAGGGAGTATGACGGAGGCTCCGTTCTCTTTGACGCGCTCGCAAACGGCGAGGTCGACGCCATCATCATGAACGACACCATTTCGTCGCCCGAGGCGTCGCCCATGTTCTACGTCGGTTCGAGCGACTACTACTTTGCCGTTCCCAAAAGCAAATGGAAGGCTCGCTCGCATCGCTTGCGACGACGTTGCACGATAAATTTGGCATTACGGTCAAAACCGTCGCCTTTGATAGCTACAAGATGATGTCAAAGGCCCTGTCAAAGGGAAGCATAGACGTCGCGCTGCCGGTATACCGAGATTACTGGTTTGCCGAGCAATCAGGCGTTGTGCAGTCGGTATCGTTGGGGACCATATCCCTCACCGCCATCCACAGCGGAAGCAACCTGAACAAAGACCTTCAGAACATCGCCTGTACCAAATCATCGTTTATCAACCGAAACGTACTTGAAAGTCTGTTCCCCACAGCGACCGTGACCGAATACCGATCCGACGATGAAGCGTTCGACGCCCTCAGGAGGGGAACGGCGCGCTGCGTCGTCGCTCCCAGTTCACGCGTAAAAACCCTCGGCGATCGTTATGATCTCGAGGACTGCGAGACGGTCGAGCTCCCTGACACCTGCGAGCTCTCGTGCTGGATTTCGCGCGGAAAGCCCGAGCTGCTGGGAATCATCAACAAGGGCATCATCAATGCCGGAGAATCGCTCTCCGCAAGCAATTACTC
>JAIHVJ010000029.1 GCA_022720335.1 Collinsella sp. | reverse complement strand
TACTGGGGCGTTATCCCGCACCAGGCCGAGATTACCCAGGGCACCGTCAACGGCACGATCGTCAAGGCGATCGAGACCGCTAAGGAGCTCGGCTACGTCGAGGCCGGCGACCTGACCGTCGCTACCGCCGGCGATCCCCGCATGAGCGTCCAGCTCGAGGACAAGGTCTCCTCGACCAACGTCGCTTACGTCGCTCAGGTGCGCTAAGTCGTACTTGCAAGCATACTTGCATTGCAAAGGGCCCGGAAGGCTTCGCCTTCCGGGCCCTTTTTCTGTGCCAATGCCGCCGCACGGCAAAACACGCACTCATTTCTTTACCAAAAGCGCGAAATCCACCCTTCGAGGCCCAATAAATATAGTCCCAAGCGATAAAAGTGTTCGCCCGGTGGCAAACCCGCACCTTGACCGACGCTGCTAAATCGTTTTAGCAAGAGTCAGATCGACCTGGTTTTCGGAAGTGCGGGGAAAAATTGCTTACCCCCGAGCACAAGCCCTTTTATTTCAACAAAACCCCTGATAAAGTTGGCTCAAATACCGCTTGTGCTTTGCCTGTTTGTCTTTTTCCCCGCACTTCCGAAACCGATAGCCTTTCTAGCCCAAACAACGCTCGAACGATCGGATTGCCATGTCATTTCTCGCTTGCGGACCCACAGCTTTTCAGTACTATCGCATCCCGCCCCAGATACTAGGACTCTATCCGGCAATCCTGCCGCCCGACCATGACCATCGCTTGGTGCATTACTCAAAACAACCAGTATTTAAAGACTTGCTCGGCACACCAGTTTGGAGATTCGTGGGCGAAAGAAAACAGCGCGCGAACGGAAAGCTATTTCATAGCCGTCTGCTAACCCAAGAGCCGCCTCCTGGGTCGTTTAGGCAGACTGAGCATGGGTTTAATGTCACGTCCCCGGAGTTCACACTGCTCAACCTTGCTACGCAGGTCTCGCGCAACCAGTTACTCATGGCTTGCTACGAGATGTGCGGCTCCTTTGCAGTGTTCACGCCTTGTAAACGGGCGCAGCAGCAGCTCGATGAAGCAATTTCGCTTAAGCTCATTCCGCCCGACTGTGGTTGGAAACGCGTTGTCGACACCAAGGGCAATGACACCAACCTGTGGAAGCGCCCACCGCTCCTCAGCGCAGCGGATATCGCCGCGTTCGCCAAGCAGGCCGCAGGCCTGCGCGGCGTTAAACAACTGCGCTGGGCAGCCGAGCACATGACGGGGCAGACCGCCTCACCCTTCGAAGTACAGACCTCCATGCTTGTCTCGCTCCCCCGCGACGAGGGCGGCATGGGCATCAACATCGCAAACAACGTGCGCAGAGCAACATCGACAGCATGGGCGTCATTTTGGAATGCCAAGGCCGCTCCGCCCATGACAGCGAAGCCGCAAGTCTCTCCGATGCCGAGCGCACCACCGCCCTCACAAGCATGGGCTATGACGTTATCCAGATAACCTATGAGCAAATCAAGGACACGAAGAGCTTTAACAACATCGCCGAGCTCATTCATAAAAAGGCGGGGCTCCCCTACATCCCAAAGACCGATCAGGAACGCACCGCCGCAGAAACCCTGCGACGGGAGCCGTTGGTCAATTGGGATGAACTGTTCACCGTCAAGCCGGCCGGCTAGCAGCTAGTGATCAGGGGTAGTGCAGGCACATCGGGCGATTCGACACGGGCCGCAAAGCCCGCCTCGGTCAGCTCGATGACCTCGGTAAACGTTGCGTCGAAGAATTTCTCGGTCAGCAGGCGGTATGGCGGATGGTCGGGCTCGCCGGGGTTTTCGCGCACGATCTCGTGCATAACGCCGATGGTCTTGAGCACATACTCCTTATGGATGGGATACTGCCCAAAACGCGTCGCCGCAGTATACAGGCGATCGGTCGCACGCGGAATCGAAACAATGCCGAGCGTCTTGCCAAACCAGTCAAAGTCGCCTTGCTTTTTAATGCGGAACTCCTCGCACGGCTTGCCGCCGTGCGCCTCCAGGTACTGATTCACGCGCGTATTCCATACGGTATCGGCCACCAGATGCGACCAGACACCCAATGTCAAATCGAGCAACGACTGCGCCACGTCCTCGGACGCAAGCGAGAACTCACGAGCGCCGGGACCGACAACCGGCTCGGCATCCCTGTAGCGCTGGGGATAGTGCACGCGATTCAGTCGCTCGCGCTCCTCGACAATCGAGGTAGCCGCGGCTGGCGCACCGGTGGGCGAACTTTTAAGCAACGGTGCCACATAGGTATCCCAGAACTCATGCTCACGAGGCTTAGGGATAGGCTCGGGCTTTGCAAAGTGCGTAATGCGGTACGGGATGGGATCGGCGATGCCAGGGACCATATAGCCCACGAAGATATCCGGAACCACGCAGCCAAACAAAAAGGCATTGCGGTCGCGCACGCTATTGGCAAGCGCACCGGTGCGCTCCAGCAAACGCTCCGTCTGAGCGATATGAATGTTCCAGCTTGGCATAGCCACCCCCATAAAAAACCTGGATAACTATACCATCACGGCAAAGCCGCGCGCTGGTGATGCGTGCTCATCAAGACCGTCTTACCCGCCGCGACATAAGCCAGCAAGAAATTGACCACGATGTCGCATGAATCCTCGTCGAGCCCATTGGTAGGCTCGTCGAGGACCAAGATATCCGGGTTCATCGACACCACCGCAGCCAGCGCAACACGCTTCTTTTGCCCGCCCGAGAGCTGATAGGGAGAGGCGTCGGCAAGGTCGGCAACCTGGAACAGCCCCATGGCATCGCGCACGCGGCGCTCGAGCTCGTCTGCCGGCAGACCCATCTGCGCGGGACCAAAAGCAACTTCCTCGCCCACCGTGGCGCAGAACAGCTGGGCATCGGCGTTTTGGAATACGAAGCCCATGCGCTGATGAAAACGCTGAGCGGCCGCGGAATCCTTTAGAAACGCCGCATCAATCACATGCCCGTCAAACAGGTATGCCCCTGTGTCCGCGAGTTCAAGGCCGTTAATAAGGCGCATAATCGTCGTCTTACCGCAGCCGTTGGGACCGAGCAGGGCAACGAGTTCACCACAATCGACCTGCAGCGACACACCATCGACAACCGTATGCCCCGCATAGGAAAACACCACGTCGCGAAACTCGATGAGCGGCGTGGTCTCGGCGCCAGCAGAACCGCTCGCGCCCATCGCGCCATTTGTATCGTTTGCCAAAACGTCGCCCTTCCCCATTTGCATCCCCAGCCGGAACCAGCAGCGCCTACAGCACGGCGCACAACACTGCCAGCAGCGCCACGCCGGCCGCATAGACCGCATCGCGCCAGCCAAGCCCGGCGCGCGCGGGCGCCGGATACACACCGGCAAACCCACGGCAGAGCATGGCCTCGTCCATCGCATGGCTGCATTCCATCGCCTTGATAAACGTCATGCCCATGATACCCGCGACCGAGTCGGTGCGCGAAAACCCCTCAGGCGCGCGACCCACACTGCGCAGCATGACCGATTCGGTCAGATCGTGCGCCGTTCGGCCCAGCACCTCGATGTGCTTGAGCGCCATATCAAACGTAAAGATGACCTCGTCGGGCAGATGTAGCGTCTTGAGCGCCGCCGACATGCGGCTCCATGTGAGGGTCCACGAAACGCCCAGCACGAGCGTCACGTTAATGAACGTCTTGAGCGCAATCTTGAGCATGGCGCCCGCGGCAGAAGCGTCCAGCAGCAAGGCGGGCAGCGCCAGAACCACCGCGAGCCCCGCAGCGCCAAGCGCCGGCACAAAGGTTGCCCGCAGCCCGCGTACGGGGCGCACGGCAACGAGCACCAGCGCGATAGCCGCCATCAACATGAGGTACAGCGGGCTCTGCGTCAGACACACGCACAGGACGCAAACGAACATCCCCACCAGGCGCACCGGAGCCGAAACGCAAGAAAGGGCGCGGTCGACCATCGACCCGCCCTCGTGCGCGCCTCCACCCAGACGAACCCGCTCAAGCAGGCTCGCCAGGTGCAGGACATTCTTTTGCATCACACGATGTCGAGCCCTCGCGGGCTCGTAACGCTGCTCGACCGCAAGCCAGCTAGGCAGCTCGGCTATTGCCATGAGCACCGCTTTCCTTGACCGTCAGCGAGACCAGGCGGAATGCAATGGTAAGCACCGCCACGCCAATCACGCCCGAAAGAATATACATCGCGGCCTGGCCGGCAAAGCCAAGGCCCTGCTCCTCGGAATAGGCCTGCAGATAATCGCCCGTGGGCAGGGCATCGGCAAAGGTCGGGGTATCGAGGCCGACCGAAGCCTGCAGGCTGTCGTCGCCAGCCTCCTGAACGGCGGTCGCGGCGCCCTCGGCGTCCCACTCGCCCCATGCGTCACCGGTGGCCAGCAGGCCCAGCGGCGTGGCCACGACAAGCACAGCGACCAGGATGAGCGTGGGGACCAGCGAGGTCTTCTTGGCGGTTGCGCCCTCGGACTCCAGCAGGCCGTCGGAAGCCTCGGGCCCGACGATAACGCTCGGCGCCGTCTTCTTAATGAAACCGTAGATTGCGGCCGTCGCCACGCCCTCGACGACACCGGCGACCAGCATATGCGGGATCAACATGGCCGGAATAGCCACAGACAACGGGAAGGGGCAGTACAGCGGCGCGCCCGAAGCGTTGGTAAAGAGCATCGGCTGAATGCCAAACTCGATGGCAGCGCACAGGGCAGCCACGCACAAGCCGATCCAGCCGCTCACGATGGCAGAAACCGAAGTGCCCCAGCTCTTGTCGTGCAAACGGCTGTTAAGCGCGCGGAACACGATGGCTGCGGCAAACGGCAACACGAAGGCCATGTTAAAGCAGTTAGCGCCAAAGGACAGGATGCCGCCGTCGCCAAACAGCAGCGCTTGCAGCGCCAGCGCGACCGAAACCGCGATAGCCGCGGCCTCGGGGCCCAGCAGCAGCGCGATGAGTGCGCCACCAACGGCGTGGCCAGTGGTGCCGCCGGGCAGCGGCACGTTGAACATCATAAGCAAGAAGGAAAATGCGGCGCAGATGCCCAGGAAAGCCATGTGCTCGCGATCGAGCGTGGCGCGCACCTTCTTGATACAGTGAGCCCAGACGGGCACCATCGCCACCGCCATGACGGCATCGGTCTGCGGGGACAGATAATTATCTGGAATGTGCATGTACGCCTCCCGGTTATCGGCGCACGGAATTGCAACGCCGCTTGAATCACCTTTCCAGTGTTACGTAATGTCAGATTCGTAACACGCCGCGGGCTATCATAGCAAAACGGCGCACTGCCGACAAAGCAGCACGCCGTTATGTAATGCGCGTGTCATATATGCAGGCTCAACGGTGCCTTATACCGAAAACAGCAGTCACGTAGGACTCGGCAGCAGCCACCGCTGACCCATACCCCAGCGCAGGACCTAGCCGCGGACCTCGCCGTTTACGCCCTTGCACACCTTGGTGACGATCTTCTGGTGCGCTTTTTCGACCTCTTCGCTGGTGAGCGTATGGTCGTCGGAGCGATACGTAAGCGCAAAGGCCATGGACTTCTTGCCCGCACCGATACGGATGGGATCGCGGTAGACATCGAACAGGCGCACGCCCTCGAGCAGCTTGCCGCCGGCACTCGTAATACGACGCTCAAGATCCTCGCAGGTCACAGTGTTGTCGACTACGATAGCAAGGTCGTGCTCAACGGCCGGGTACTGCGAGAACTCACGGTAGTTCTCCTGGTTGCGGGCGCCCTTGATCAGCTTGTCCAGGTCGAGCTCAAAGGCAACGACGACCTCATCAATGCCCATAGTCTCGCGCGCCTCGGGGTGGATCTCGCCAACCCAGCCCAGCACGGTACCGCCCGAGAGTACCTCGGCAGCACGACCCGGTTGCAGGAAGGCATAGCTCTCGCCCTCGACGGGACGGAAGCGAACCTTCTCGATGCGCAGCTGGGCAAGCAGCTCCTCAACGATGCCCTTGCCAAAGAAGAAACGCAGCTTGCGGTACTTCATGGTCCAAGACTGCTCGCTCCACTGGCCCGAGAGCACGCCCGCCACGGACTTGGTCTCCTTGGGCAGGCTGGCGTTCTCGCGACCGTGGAACAAGCTGCCGACCTCGTACAGATGCACGTTGGGCGTGCCGTGGGCCTCGTTGTAGGCCACAGACTGCAACAGGCCTGGCAACAGCGAGCGGCGCATCTCGGTCTGCTCGGCTACCAGCGGGTTCATGAGCACCACGGGGCAACCGCGACCCTCGGTGGACATACCGATCTTCTCCAGGTCGCCCGGGGCGGCAAAGCCAAAAGTCGTGGTCTCGTTGAGGCCGCAGGCGCGCAGGATCTCGCCGACCTTACGAGTGAGCTTCTGCTCGCGGGTCAGACCGCCGATGTGGTTCTTGGCAGCCGGAATGGTCGCCGTCACGCGGCCCATGCCCCATAGGCGCAAGACCTCCTCGATCAGGTCGATCTCACGCGGCAGATCGGGACGGAAGCTCGGCGGCGTGACCATAAAGTCCTCGCCGTCGCGCTCGACGGTGCAGCCCAGGCGGGTGAGCGAGCGCTCGATAAAGTCGGGCTCGATGTCGGCACCGCAGATGGCGTGCACGCGGGCCAAGCGCAGCTTGATGCTGTCGATGGTCTTGGGCGCGGGGAACACGTCCACATAGCCGGGGGCGACCTCGCCGCCGGCGATCTCCTCGATCAGCGCGCAGGTAACGTTGGCGACATCCACGCAGCCGGTCTCGTCGACCTGGCGCTCAAAGCGAATGGAGGCGTCGGAGATCAGCGACAGATCGCGGCTGGTGTGCGAGGTGCGACCGGCGTTGAAGCAGGCGCTCTCGACCATCACGTCGACGGTGTCGTCCTCGATCTCGGAATCCATGCCGCCCATTACGCCGGCCAGCGCCACGGGACGCTCGCCGTCGGTGATGAGGCCCATGCCGGCGTCGAGCACGCGCTCCTCGCCGTCGAGCGTCGTGAACTTCTCGTCCTGCTGGGCGGCACGAACCACCACACGACGGTGGCCATCGCGCTCGGCAAAGGTGTCCAGGTCAAAGGCGTGCAGCGGCTGACCGGTGAGCATCATCATGTAGTTGGTGATGTCGACGATGTTGTTGTGCGGGCGCACGCCCAGGGCGTTGAGGCGCTTGACCATCCAGTCTGGCGACGGGCCGACCTTGACGTTGCGCACGATGCGGGCAACGTAGCGGTCGCACAGGCCCTCGTCGGCGATCTCGACGGAAAGCTCGTCGTCGGTCGCGCGGCCGGTCTCGACCTTGATAGCGGGCAGCTCAACGTGGAAATCGCGGTCGAAGATGGCGCCGGTCTCGCGGGCCATGCCGATCATGGACAGGCAGTCGGGACGGTTGGGCGTGATCTCACAGTCGAGCACGGTGTCGCTCGAGCCCACGTACTCGGCAAACGGCATGCCGCAGGGCGTATCCTCGGGCAGGATCATGATGCCGGAGTGGTCGCCACCCAGGCCGAGCTCGCGCGCGGAGCAGTTCATGCCCATGGACACGACGCCGCGAAGCTTGCTCTTCTTGATCTTAACGTCGCCGGGAAGCACGGCGCCAATCATGGCCGTGACGATGTGGTCGCCGGCCTCGAAGTTCTGCGCGCCGCAGACGATCTGCAGCGGAGCGGGATTGCCGTCGGCGTCGAGATTCTTGTCGCCCACATCGACCGAGCACACATACATGTGGTCGCTATCGGGGTGCGGGCTCGACCTCGGTGCCGGTACGGATATATTCGTCCGAAAGGGTCTTGGGATCCTCCGGAATATCGATCATGGTCTTGAGCCAGTCGTAAGAAACACGCATATAACTGGTCTCCTTTCATAAATGCGGCTTTGAGCCGGAAACTGCAACTAAGAAGAAAGCGTTCTAGAACTGGTTCAAGAACCTCATGTCACCAGTCATCAACGTGCGCAGGTCCGGCAGGTCGTAGCGCAGGGCCGCGACGCGCTCGGCGCCAATACCAAAGGCGAAGCCGGTGTACTTCTCGGGGTCGATGCCGCAGTTGATAAGGACGTTGGGGTCGACCATGCCGCAGCCCAGGATCTCGATCCAGCCGCTGTGCTTGCAGAAGTTGCAGCCCTTGCCGCCGCACACGTGGCAGCTCACGTCCACCTCGCAGGAAGGCTCGGTGAAGGGGAAGAAGTGCGGGCGATAGCGCGTCTTGCGATCCTCACCAAACATGCACTTAACAAAGTAGTCGAGCGTGCCCTTAAGATCGCCAAAGGTGATACCCTCGTCGACGACCAGGCCCTCGATCTGGTTGAACTGCGGCAGGTGGCAGGCGTCGGCCGTGTCGGGACGGTAGACGGTGCCCGGGCAGATCATGTAGATGGGCGGCTTCTGCGACTCCATGGTGTGGATCTGCACGCCCGAGGTCTGGGTGCGCAGCAGCACGTCGGACTCGCCGTGAGCGTGAGCCTCGGGATGCGCGACGCTGCCGGGGTTGTTGTCGACCACATAGAACGTGTCGCGAGCCGAGCGGCTCGGGTGATCCATGGGCGCGTTGAGTGCGGTGAAGTTGTAGTAGGAGGTATCGACCATGGGGCCGGACTCGACGGTGTAGCCGATGCCGCAGAAGATGTCCTCGGCCTCCTCGATGATCTGCTTGATCAGGTGCTGGTGACCGATCTGCGGACGGATCCCCGGCAGCGTGATGTCGACGGCCTCGTGCTCGAGTGCGTGCTTGAGGGCGGCGGCCTTCATCTCGGTGGTGCGCTCGTCGAGCATGCCCTCGATCAGATGGCGCATCTCGTTGGCGCGTTTGCCCATCATGGGACGATCCTCGGGGGCGAGCTTGCCCATCATGCGCATCAGGCCGGTGATACGGCCCTTGCGACCGAGCAGCTCAACGCGCGCAGCCTCGAGCTTGGCGGCGTCGTCGGCGCTAGTGACGAGCTCCTTGGCCTCTTCCTCGAGTTTGACCAGATCATCAATCAGACTCATGTCTTCCCTTTCGTCTCTCGCGCATCCGCGCTCCGGGACGGCTGACGCCGCCCGATGCTGCAGATGCGCGGCCCGGTTCGGTAACAAAAAACCGTCCTCGGGCATGTGCATTGCCCAAGGACGGTTGAATTCCGCGGTACCACCTTGTTTGACCCGGCGGATGTCTGGCCCGCCGTGCCCACTCTGCGCCCCTTGTCGCGAGGCTCACGGCTTCCCTACTGGGGCTTCACCGCCGTCGGCCGCGCGCCCGTTGAGGTTGCTGCTCGGGAGTGAACGCTTGGCCCTTGCCACCGCAGGAAGGCTTGCAGCCCATGACCTTCCCTCTCTTGCCGGCGACGCGGCGGGCAAAAACCCTCTCCGTCAACGCATTGGGCTATAGGATAACACATTTCGCGAGCGCATCGCCGCGTTCCGTTTTGTTCGCGCTGGGTACAAGGCAGGTAGCTGTGCAAATTGGCCGCGCACCCGCCTGCGGCGCTCGGCCTGCGAGATTAAGGATACGGTATGGGAAAAAAGCACGATAAGAAAGCCAAGCCCGCAGCGGGCAAGACGCCCAACGGCATCAAGGTCGATAAGGCCGTCAAAAAATTCCGCAAGCTCGAAGGCAAACTGTGGACCCGCGAGTACCTGCTCAAAATTGCCGAGTTCGATGGCGCGACGATTGCCCCCGCCAACGGCGCCGCGGCCCGCGCCGATGCCATGGGCACCCTTGCCGGCGAGCATCACAAACTCTTGACCAGCGAGAAGTCCGTTGAGCTTGTGCGCTCTCTCGCGCGTGAGACGGTCGCCGGAGGCAAGATCGACGACCCGCAGCTGCTTGACGAGATCCGCGTGCTCGGCCGCGACCAGCGCGAGGCAAGCGTCATCCCCACCGAGGAGGCCGAGGCCTGGACCAGGCTCACCTGCGAGGCAGACGCCGTGTGGCACAAGGCCAAGGCGGCCAACGACTGGGCAAGCTTTGAGCCCTATGTGGATAGAATCGTCGCCCAACTTAAGCATCAGGCCGAGCTCATGGACCCCAAGCGCGACCCATACGACGTTTGGCTCGACCAGTACGAGCGCGGCCTTTCTGCCAAGAGCTTCGACGCGTTTTGCGATGAGGTCAAGGCGACGGTCGTGCCGCTCGTGCACGCCATCGGCGAGCGCGGCCAGCAGCCCGATGCCGACTTTTTGCACGCCCGCGTGCCCGAGGCCGCCCAGCGCGCCATGAGCTTCGACCTCATGAAGCTCGTCGGCCTCAACCTGGACGACACCACGCTTGCCTTTACCGAGCACCCGTTTAGCGAGGGCTTTGCCGTGGGCGACGCGCGCATCGCGACGCACATCTACGAGGACGACTGCATCTCCAACGTCTACAGCATCATCCACGAGGCGGGGCACACCATGTACGAGCTGGGCGTGAACCCCGCTTACGCGCGCACGTGCTTGGAGGGCGGCACCTCCATGGGCATCCACGAGAGCCAGAGCCGCTTTTTCGAGAACACCGTGGGTCGCAGCCGCGCCTTTATGGGCCCGCTGCTCGAGGTGCTGCGTCGTCACGCGCCCGAGGTCTACGGCGACGTCGACGAGGACACGCTCTACCGCGCCGTGAACATCGCGCAGCCGTCGTTGATCCGCACCGAGGCCGACGAGCTCACCTATCCGCTGCACGTTATGGTGCGCTACGAGATCGAGCGCATGCTGTTTGCCGGCGAGGCCACAGCCAAGGATATCCCCGCGCTTTGGAATCGCTTTATGAACGAGTACCTGGGCATCCCCGTTCCCGACGACACGCGTGGTTGCCTGCAGGATACGCACTGGAGCGGCGGCTCGTTTGGCTACTTCCCCACCTATGCGCTGGGCAGCGCCTACGACGCCATGTTCGTGCCGGCCATGTGCCGCGACGGCGTCGACCTTACCGGCGCCTGCGCGAGCGGCGACCTTGCGCCCGTTCGCGCCTGGCTGGGCGAGCGCATTTGGCAGTGGGGACGCGCCAAGGACGCGCCGGAGCTCATCAAGGGCGCCTGCGGCATGGCGTTCGATGCCCGCTACTACTGCAGCTACCTGCAGGACAAGTTCACCACGCTCTACGAGCTGTAAGGCATAACCGACACGCCAACGCAAAGGGGACGCCGCGGAACCAATCCGCGGCGCCCCCTTTCCACCTAGTCGTTTAAGAACGTCCCCAATGACTACCTTACAGAGCCTCGAGCGCGTTGGCGATGCGCTTCATGGCGGCATCGGCGGATGCTTGGTCGGGCGCCTCGGCCAGCACGCGGATAACCGACTCGGTTCCGCTCTTGCGCACGAGCACGCGGCCCTCGCCTGCCAGCGCAGCCTCGGCCTCGGCGATGGCGTTCTGCACGCCCATGTTCTCGAGCGTGGCGTCCTTGTCCGCCACGCGCACGGCCACCTGCGCCTGCGGCAGCAACTTGCACGGAGCCGTGAGCTGCGAGAGCGTCTCGCGCTCGGCACGAATCACTTCCATCACGCGCAGCGAAGTCATAATGCCGTCGCCCGTGCGCTCGATATCGCCAAAGATCGTATGGCCCGTCTGCTCGCCGCCCAGGCTGTAGCCGCCCTCGCGCATCTTGGCATACACGTGACGGTCGCCCACGCCGCTGGTCACGGCGCTCAGGCCGGCAAGCTCCAGCGACTTGACAAGGCCAAAGTTACTGGCAATCGTCGGCACCACGGTACCGCCCGAGAGGCGCCCGTGCTTGTTCAGATACACGCCGCACACGTACAGGATCTGGTCGCCGTCGACCACGCGCCCGCGCTCGTCCACGGCCAGGCAGCGGTCGGCATCGCCGTCGTAGGCAAAGCCCACGTCCAGGCCCTGCTCCACCACATGGCGCTGCAGACGCTCCATATGCGTGGAGCCGCAGTCGACGTTGATGTTAAAGCCATCGGGCGCGGCATTGATCACGCGCACGTCGGCACCGAGCGCGTCAAACACCGGCTTGGCCACCGAGGAAGCCGAGCCGTTGGCGCAGTCGATACCGATTTTGACGCCCTGCAGCGAAAAGTTCGCACTTGCAATGAGCGAAGCAATGTAGCGGTTGCGGCCCTGCATGTAGTCCACCGTGGCACCGATATGGTTGCCCGTGGCCAACGGAACTTCGCTCTTGCCATCGATGTAATCCTCGATGAGCTCCAGTACGTCCTCGTCCATCTTAAAACCGTCGCTATTGACGAGCTTAATGCCGTTATCGCAAAACGGGTTGTGGCTCGCGCTGATCATGATGCCGCAATCGAAGCAGCCCTCCACGGTCTGATGCGCCACGCCCGGCGTCGGGATCACGTGCAGCATATAGGCGTCCGCACCGCTCGCGACCAGACCGCTCACCAGCGCCGCCTCGAACATATAACTCGAGCGACGTGTGTCCTTGCCCACGATAACGCGCGCCTTAGCACTGCGGTTGGCGCCGTAATACCAGCCCACAAAACGGCCAATCTTATAAGCGTGCTCTACCGTCAGCCCAACGTTGGCCTCGCCGCGAAAGCCGTCGGTGCCAAAGTACTTCATGCGCCCTCCTTACAAAATAGGGGCGGACAGATTGCCTGTCCGCCCCAAAATGGTACTCGATTATCTGCGCTACCAGAAAAACCCTACGCCGACGCGCTGTCGCGAGCCGCCTGGCATGTAGGGGTCTGACGCAGCGTAAGCGGCTTGTCCCCCGCCTCGGCCGACGTGGTCAGCGTATACGTGATCGTCGTCGTCTCGCCAGCATGCAGGTCAACGGTGCCCGAATAGAAGGGGATTCCATGCCACGTAGCGGCACCAAGACCAAACTGGGTACCCTCAACCGTAAGGTCACTGATGTTGCCACCCGTCGGGGCAAACAACGAGACATTCAGACGCTCGTCGTCACGCGCGGCATCGGGTGCGCTCGCCGCAACGTAGTCGGGCAGCTTGCCAGCCTCCTCCTGCGTCATGATGTTCGTCAGGGTAACGGTGATGCGATAGGAGCACGTGCCGTCGCCGTTCTTCACGCCCTGACCAATCTGAGTGTCGGCGTTCAGATACCAGTCGAGCTTGGAGAAGCTCAGGTTGTTAAAGTAAACGCCGGCAACGGGATCGGCACTCGGATCATCCGGATCGGGCAGCGAAGCGTCAATGCCCGTCTCTTTGATGGCATTCTGCTCATCATCGTTTCTCATCCACGCGATCAGGCGGCCCTCTTCGGCACCGCGCTCAACGGCGCTGACAAGGTTCGCAACATCGACGTCGCCGATACCGCCAAGAATCTTGTCAAAGGCAGCGCTGGCGACGGATGCAAAGATGCCGTCCGACTCCTCGACCGGATAGTTCCAGTACACATCGTGCATGAGGACCTTTGCGGCGTTGGTGCCGTCGACAACCGTTCCGTCGGGCAGTGACACGTTACCGACCAGGCCCAGCAGATACTGCAGGAACACCGGGTCGATACCGATGACGCCATCAACGCCCTGTCCATACTGGGACTTCCACAGCGCGGCGACACGCTGCGAGTTGCGGGGCCAATCAGGCGAATAGGTATTGCCCGAGTTGTACAGGTTGCTGTGGTTGCCGAACAGCGCCTCATCCTCTTCGTCGACGCTCTCGACCGCCTCATCCTCGCTGAGTCCAATGCGGGGAACAAACTCGCCAATCGACATCTGACCGTCGGTGACCGAAATCAGGCCCTGCGAACCGCCAAAGCCGCCGCAGGCACGAATCTCGACGTTGTTCATGGCGTACATAAGGTAGTTGCGCGTCTGGCCGTTGGCGCCGAGCATCTGGGGAAGGACGGGGGCGACCTTCTCCGCCGCGTCAACCGCACCGTTGAGGGTGGCAAAGCCGTCCTTGGCCTTATCGACCAGCTCGGTCACCTGGGAAATATGAGTATCGCCAATGCCCTGGACCTTCTCGTTGGCGCTCTTGAACACCTTCGAGCTGCTGGAAAGCGAATCGGCGACCGCCTGCAGCGCGGACACGTTAATCATGCCGTCCTGGAACAGTTTGCCGGGCGTAGCCTGCGAGAGGTTGTCGGCCATGGGAACCAGCGCATTGCTCGAGACATCGGACAGGGCGTCAATCATGGTGCGGGCCGCATTGATATCGCTGCCATACACCGGGATAAACGAAGCCGCCGCCCACAGCGGGCTCGAGGTCTCCGCCTTCATGCTGTTACAGAGCTCATCGATCTTCTTCGCGTCGTCAGGCAGCGTCGAAAAATCGCCCGACGTGACCTTGTCCTTAAGGCCACCGACAATCTCGACAGCCTCCTTCGCTTCGCTCTTTACGGTCTTTGCCGAGTTAAGCAGCATAAAGCCGCTTGCGCCAAGCGCAACGAGAAGCACCGCGACCACAGCGGCAATAATGGCGCCGGTGTGACGCTTTTTGCGCTCGCCCTTGCGATGGCGATGACGGACCAGACCGTCAGAGGTCGAACTCGACGAAGCGTCGTTGCCATAGTTCAGGCCAAAATCGTAATAATCTTCCTTGGAACCGGAGCCCTTAAACTCGGCACCGTTATCTTCCAAACGGGCGAACGTGCCGGTCTCGGAGGCACCCGTATAGATCGTACCAAGGTTGCCCGTAAGCCCCGCGCCACCGGCAGAGGGAGTATTGTTGGCGGCATTGCCGGCATTAATGTTGCCGGCGGTATTCGCGGCGTTGGCAGCGCCTACGTTGTTCGCAGGTGTCGAAGGAGCCCCACTCGGCTGCGACGTGGGAGTCGCACCGCCCGCAAAGACATTCCCTCTTGCGCGACCGGTCTTTTTTGCCTTTTGAGACTGCTCGTACAGAGCGGTAAACATCGCCGTCTCGCCCGGAGACGTGCGCTTACCGGAGCTGCCCTGTCCAGCGCCGCCCGGCGTGCCGGCCTTACCAGCCCCGTTCGGACGCGGCGGAACTGCAGGACGGCCGCTATCGCTGCCCTTAAAGTGATTACCAGCCATAAAGAAATCCTCGCAATTGAGTCGCAATGAAAAAGTCCATAACGTTACTAGTTTATGGCATTTTGAGCATCGACAGCTAAACTCCAGACACGGACATCAATTGGCGAAATGCGGCACAACGCCTTTTCTGTCTTGGCGGCGGCGCCAGCTACACCGTGAGGAACATCATCACGATGATCATGGCAAAGCCGATAAGGTCGGTCGGCAAAAACACCGTCCCCAGCATAACGGCGCTGGTGATGGTCGCCGAAACCGGCTCCACAGTTCCGATGAGGCTCGCACGCACCGAGCCGATATCCTTAACGCCCTGCATATAGAGCATGTAAGCAAAAAACGAGCCGATAACCACGAACACCGCGAGCGCCTCGACGCCGGCGGCGTCGAGCGCCGGCATATGCGCCCAGGGCCGCACGAAGACACATGAGACCACACCCGCCGTGAGCATTGCCGAGCCCGTGACGATGGGGCTGCCGTATTCGGGCAGGATCTTGGCGGGAATCACCGCCATACACGCGGCGCTGACCGCACACATAAGACCTGCTGCCAGGCCAAGCGGCGAGATATTCAGGCTGGTGGGGTCGCCGCCGGTGGCGATTAAAAAGGTTCCACCCAGAGCCAGGCCAATGCCGATGACTTCGCGAGTACGCGGCATGCGGCGATCGATCGCGCAGGCGTAGCCCATGATGATAACGAGCTGCAGGCACTGGAGCACCGTCGCGGCTCCGGCGTTCGTCAGGCGCACGGCCGAAAGATAGCAAAACTGGTTGAACAGCAGGCCAAAGGCAGTAAAGAGCAGCAGCTGCTTGCGATCGGCGGGTGTGGTCCAGAGCTTAATCAGGCGCTCGCGGTCGCGCGTAACTGGTGCCCGAGAAGCCCCAAAACGAACCGCCCACCAGCGTAGCCAAGACGCCCGTGATCATCTTGCGCGTCGAAGCGCTGTTCAAGCGGTCGCGCCATGCGCGACGGGTGTCACGGCTGAGCTCGTCGGTGCCCTCGGGCACATCAATGTTCGATATATCGGTCATCGGCACCGAAGCCCCTGCGCCTTCGACCTGCTCGACACACTCTTTGCTCATTCCACTCCCCCGAAACAGCCTGGAAACAATTCGGCTTACCTTACCACGGCGAAGTCACCAGCTGGAGGCTTGTCCGCTTATCGGTGGGACAATTCCGCAGGCGTCTTTCCATAGCTCGATACCGCAATGGCCTTGCATTATGCGACAGCCAAATCGCGGCAGCAGGCTCTTTTGAAATGGATACGACAAAGCCCCCGAATTCCACAATGTAAGCGATTTTTAAAAATGTTCTTGCCACCGAGTTCAGGCTCCGTTATATTATCCCTTGCGCGCTTGCGCACCCTTGATCGGGCGTTTAGCTCAGGGGGAGAGCGCTTCCCTGACACGGAAGAGGTCAGAAGTTCAAATCTTCTAACGCCCACCAATTGTTCAACCGGTCTACCTGCGGAAATGCGGTAGATTGGTTTCTTGTATATAGCGCTGTATCCCAAATGTATCCCAAAAGGCGGCGCGCGAGCACTCGCTGGAGGCGGCGATGAGGGACATCGCCAGAAACGACCTGGTCATCCTGGACGAGTTCGGCTACGTGCCGCTGGACCTCGACAGCGCGAGGCTGCTGTTCCAGGGGGTGTCGGACTGCTACGAGAGGCACAGCCTGGTCATCACCACAAACATTGAGTTCAGCAAGTGGGGCACGGTCCTGGGGGACGACAAGATGGCGGCGGCGATGATCGACCGCATCGTCCACCACGGCCGCCTGGTCGAGTTCACCGGCGCGAGTCACCGTATGGAGGCGACGCTCATGCTCGGCAAGGCGGTGGGATAGGTTAACGCGGCGTGTTTGCCAAAGTGCTCAATTTGGTCGCGCCACAATGTTCAGCTTGTCGTCGACACAAACAGCGGCTCCCGCGTTTGGCAGCCCCGTGGTCCCAGCGGGCGCGGGGAGACCGAGAAGAGTCAGGGCTCCGCCTCCTTGAGCGCGCCCACGTCGCCCCCGTGTTCGTCGAGAAGGGCACGCGCGGCCTTGACGCTCCGCGCCCCAGCGAGCCTGAGCTCAGTACTCCACGCGCTCGTCGGCTGCTGCGCCCTCCACCGCTTCGATCCCCGAGCGAAGGGCGTCCGCCACCTCTGCCGACCTCGCGTCCTCTTGCCCTTCCGCGAGCTCGACCTTCGCCGCCTCGTCGCCATGAGTCTCACCGTCCATGTATCCTGCTTTCAAATCGCGGCAGGCACGACAAGGCGCCCGCCCAGTTACTCGATACGAGCAGCCTAGACGGGCGTCACAAAGTGGCAGAGGGGCACGACTCTAATGCCAGGCATCTGCTGGTATCATTAGAGTGCAGCATTGGTTATGGGAGAGGGCTTCACATCCCACAGCCAGTCAGACCTAAGTTGGCTTCGTCCTGCTATAGATTGAGGTGAAGGCGATTGACTGATCAACAAAGTGAGACGATCGAGATTTCCGAACAGATTCGCGACAAGAAAAAGGATGTGCGATTCAGCACTCGCGAATACGTTGCGGAATACCTCATCAATAAGTTCAATGCTGATGCATTCTACATTCCGCTTGACTATCAACGGAACTTCGTCTGGACAGACGTTGACTGCAGCTACTTTATTGAGTCTGTGCTAATTGGCCTGCCCATTCCCTACATGTTCTTTGCCGATGCTGAAGATGGCAGAACGGAAATCGTTGATGGAGCGCAAAGGATGAACGCCTTGGTGAACTTTGCCAGAGGCGATTTAACCTTGTGCAATCTAGACATCCTTACATCTGTCAACGGAAAGACCTATTCAGAACTTCCCATAGAAGTACAAAGAAGATTCGATAACGCGAGCTTTCGAGTGGTTTACCTTGAGGAAGGGACCACCTTTGACGTCCGACAGGAGATTTTTCGTCGTATCAATTCATCGGGCAAGCAGCTCAAATCGCAAGAAATTCGCCGTGGCTCCATGGGCGGCGATTTTACAAAACTAGTAAGCGAGCTCTCCAAAGATCCGCTCTTTATAAAACTTGCCCCGTTAAGCGAGACGGCGCGCAAACACTACGATGACATGGAACTTGTCACTCGTTTCTTCGCCTATGCAGACGGCTACCCAGATTTCGAGGGTTACAAAGACCGCGTTGCTAGTTACCTGGATGAATACACGAATCGCATGAACATCGAGCTTGCCGAGTCACCTGACAAGCGCAATGAACTCGTCGCTCGCTTCAAAGAAATGTTGGAATACGTTGAGAAGTGCTTGGGAGACAGGGGTTTCAAAAAGACACCGACAGGAAAAACGACTCCTCATGCGCGTTTCGAAGCTATTGCGGTCGGCGTTGCCGTGGCGTTGTCGGAGGACAAGGACCTTTCGCGCAAAGACATGTCTTGGGTTGATTGCGAAGAGTTCCAGACCCTTGTGCGGTCAGACTCGGCAAACGTAAAGGCCAAGTTGAAAGCTCGCATTGATTTCGTTGCCAACAAGCTGAAGGCGGAGCGGTAAACCTTATGGATTCCAATGACTTTAACTTGGGGTACGAAGAGGTCTACAACGACCGCCTTGGTGAGACCAAGAGCATGATTACGCTCGCGACCCTGCTCGATTCGCTTGACCAAGGTGCAGAGGGCGTGCGCTACAATGCTGTAATGCGAGGAGCGTACGAAATCGCTGAAAAGGCAAATCCCAGTGGCCTGCCCTCATCGACACCAGATGTGACCCTCGTTTCCAGTGTCATCCGCTCCAACGTCAAGCTTATGATCTACAACATCATTGAGTACTCAGTCACTAATCTCATGCAGGCGATTTACGACAGAGTAAAGGACGAGGGTTGCGGCTACGCTGAGGTTTCCGAAAAGCTTCAATCGATTTGGCACCATACCCAAATGTATAACGGGTTGAGCGACCCAAAAGCCAGCAATAGTACTGCCGAGTCCATAAGCAAGAGGTTGCTTGATCATGCTGTTAAAAATAACGTACTTCAATTCAGCGTTCGGAACACCATCGCCGGTGGAAATCTAGATGCAGACAAAATCCTCAAGCTCTTTGATGACCACGGAATATCGATTCATGATGATATAGCGAACTGCAAGAGGGATGAGATTAAGAGCGAGCTTAAAGACATCAAGAATCGACGGAATGACCTAGCTCATGGATCAATTTCGTTTGCAGAAGCAAGCAATCAGGTGACAACATCGGAGCTTGCGGAGCTAGTCAATCATGTTGACTCATTTTTGATGCAGCTCCGCAAGGATGTTTCGACCTACCTCAACGCCGGTGAATATCGGCGCGGTATGACCGAATCAGAAGAGGGCTAGTGTACGCAAGCGGCAATTATGCTTTTGCCAACCGCTTCGCCGAGCTTTGGTGGCACGGCGTTTCCAATATGCCGTGCCACAGCTTTCTTGCTGATCTTCTCGCCAGGCCTAATGAACTTGTAATCCTGCGGGAAGCTCTGCAAGACGGCACCCTCACGCAAGGTTAGGGCTCGATTTTGCTCTGGATGCCCAAACCGGCCCGTACCGTACATATAGAACTGCGTAGTTATAGTTGGGGACGTCTCGTCCCAAGCCATCCTCCCGTAGACCGCAGGGTACGTTTGGCCAGCAGCCTTTTTATGACAATCAAGCCTCAGATCCTCAGGCCAATCTCGCCACGTGCCATTAGGCGTCGAAGCCTTAATGCGCTTCAAGTTTAGTTCTGATAGCGCCGACGCCGTTTGCAGAGAGTCCCCCCTGCAAGAGCCGCCAGCGCTCACGGCAGGCAGCGCACCTATTGCCTGCCGAACCGTAACAGCATGAGCGTTATCATTCGTAGGGTCAATCAAGCTGATGGACCCATTTCTAGAAGCTAGCAGAATCAATCGCCGCCGATGCTGGGGCACACCGTACTCCTCAGCCTTTACGACGCTGTATTCCACCGAGTATCCGGACTCCTTAAGCGTGTTCAAGAAACCAGAGAAGATGCTCTCCTTCTCGAGCTCGGGCACGTTCTCCATGGACACGTAATCTGGCTGCACTTCACGTACAAGCCTCCCAAACTGCGCAAGCAACCCCCAGTCCTTGTGCTTCTCGCGATGCTTCTTGTCCTTGCGGTGCTTCGAGAAGGGCTGGCAAGGAGCGCACCCTACCAAGACTTTGATGTCAAAGTCCTTCAGGAGCTCCTTGACTTCCTCCCCGGTGACCTCGGCGATGTTCTTGCAGATGAACTTGTCCTTGCCGTTGTTCGCATCGTAGGCGTACTGGCAAGAGGAATCGAGGTCAAACCCAGCCACCACATCGATGCCAGCGGTGCGTAAACCGTAGGTCAGGCCCCCGACCCCGCAAAACAAATCCACAGCACCAATGGAGGCGCTCTGAGCCTTATCCTCCGTGGAACTATCAACGCTCATCGCAATCACCCCTTCGGCGTCCTAGAATGACCGTATGCGAGCGTCACAAACTCGAAAAGAATTCAACTCGCTAACTTTATAGATTAGCAGCAATCAGAGGGATTGGAGACCTAAGCTTGAAAACGTCACCGAACGGCTGTTTGCTTCCCGTAAACAGCAGAAGTGCAGGTAAAACGCCTTGGCCTCGATTTGCTTGATCGCCTGCTCCAAGTACGGCAATCCGGAGAGGTCCTGGCCGCCGGAGGCCGTGCAAAGCGCTCCGCTTGTATGGTCGCCCGTACTCTTTCAGCCTGCGTTCGCCGCATGCCAGAAGAGCGTGCCCGCCGTGATCCTACCGCCCTCGTCCACATGCTCGAAGAGCTTGCGGGTAACGGCCTCGTCGTACTTCTCGGGGTCGTGGGAGCACCAGCTAAGGAACGTGTCGTGGTCGCCTCCAGCGGCCTCGTAGCTGATGCCGATGTTCTTCCAAGTCTCGTAGTTCTTGGGCGGCTCCATAGAGAGGAACGCCAAGTCGGCCTTCTCCTTATCGTTCATGCTGGCTCACCCCGCAATCGAGCTGCGAGGCGGCGCTCCCCGTGACCGAGCTGTAAGATGCAGCCACGACAGGCCCCCGGCCTGTCCACTCGCCGCCGGTGGCCCCGCCGCCAAGTATACGGCCACCGGTGTCATTTTCCTTGAATGCTTCCATAGGCATCGCTAGTCCTCAATGCCGAGCATGTCGCAGATTTTCTGCCCGCTGATCGCCCAGGTGCCGCCGATCATCATCGCGGGGAGCGTCCCGTCCGCGCACCACTTCTGGACTTGGCGCAGGCTCCACCCGCCAATCTCGGCCACGTGCTTAGGGGGTCTCGCACACCTTCACGTCCGCGCGCCGGATTTGCGAGCAGCCGAGCGGCTCCTTCCCATGCCCTATTCTCGCCTTTGTACCGAGCCATTCAGTCACCGCCCTAACCTCTGAGCTACTAATGACGTGTGATCACGGTTAAGACTGTACAAGAGCGAATTGCCGCGTTTAACTGTGGTTATGTAGTGCAGCAGTGGCAAAACTGCTTGACGGCGCGGGACTTCCATTTTGCTTTGCGACTGCTTGGACGGCCAAATTGCTCATTTGCTGACTTATAGCAATGCCCCAACGGCACCGTCGCGTTTGCAAACAGCCGCGGCCAACAGCAAGAACATCAGCAATTCCGTCGGCATGCATCGGACGTCCGCCGCTGGGGTATCCTTGGAGCACATGCACCGCAAGCCGCACAAAGGAGCCGCCATGCGCACCGAGCTCGATGTTCCCTTTTCGCACAAAGACCAGGCCAAGGCCCTGGGCGCCAAGTGGGACCGGGTCAAGAAGATCTGGTACGTGCCCGATGGCGTCAACCCCGAGCCCTTTGCCGCGTGGCTGCCCGGCGTGGATCGTTCCGACCCCAGCGCGCCCTACATCTATCTGGTGCTTGGCAAGCGCGAATGTTGGAAGTGCCACGAGCAGACGACGGTCGCGGCCTTTGGCATTCCGTATCGGGTGGCCGAGGACTCGGGCAGCAAGGCCGCGCCCGGCGCTGCGCCCGCCATGGACGACGCGGGCCACATCGCGATCGACACCGCCCGCGCCAACGCCATAGCCATCGTTCCCGCGCTGGGCTGCGTGCCGGCCGAGATCCGCGACTACCTGCGCGAGCGCTGCGGCTACAAGCCCGTAACGTCGCGCACCACCAAAACCGTATCGCTCGCCAGCACCTGCACCGCCTGTGGCGCGCTGCAAGGCAGCCATTACCTGTTCGAGGAGCCCATGTCGCCGTTTGCGCTCACGGCTATCAACAAGCTGCCCGCGCTGGAGTTCGTGCGCGTGGAAGTCGCCGGCTTCTTTGGCATCCACGCCAGACAGGGCAACTTTGACCAGGCACTTTTTACCTGGGCACGCGACCACCACACCCAGTTCCACAAGCCCCTGTGCGAGGGGATCTACCTGTAAGATATCTTAGGTACCGGCGAGCGCTCCTGGCGGCAAGGTATCGCCCAAAGGCAGAAGCACCCGACAGACAATTAGGTGTCCGCATCGTCATACACGACATCGATACCACAGCCGGGACAGCGTCCGGGGCGCACCAGCATGTGAAGACGGTCTTGTTACAGTCCCAAAATATGCTCCAAATAGCCCTTGTTAAACCAGAACGATTGCCTGGTCATCCAACGTCCGTCGGGCAACTCGTAGGCGTTCCTCGCAATATCGCCGATTTCGGTTCCGTCGGCGAATCTGTACGCAGCTTTTGAGGTATGCGGGCGGACGTGAACGATCGGGTTGTCTGCCATACCGGGCAGGTTGTTGGTCACTTTGAGCTTTCCGCTTGCATCCCGATACGGATTGAGCTCAACGCCCTCGCGAATGACCTTTCGTGTCTCATCCCAACAAGCCTTTGCGGGGCCTTCGATTTCGTTTGCCGGCATTGCCCAGAATAGGCAGCGGTCAAGGCGCCACTCCCCCTCGTGGTCCTCACGGAACACGACAAAGAAGAAACGACTGGTCTCAAGGCGCGCACGGAAGGAAGACGTTTCCCAATCCTCATTGATTAGCTGCTTAAACTCAAACGGAGGGAAGGACATTGCTTGCTCGATGTGCCCCCTCTTATTAACGCGACAAGCGCGGACGTTAATCCCAGCCTTAACGAACTCCTCGGCAGCATTGTTTTTTATGCCGAGCATGCGATAAACGAGTGTCGTCCATTGCGCCTTGTTTCCTGTGTATTCCAAGCCGTACTGCTCCGCAATCTGGCGATCAGTTTCGCCATAGTGTTGCTCGATCAGTCCAGTTACGTAGCTTTCGAAATCAATGGACTCGTCGTCGCCTCGAACGATGCTCTCGCCGATACGCGGGGCACCGAGAACATAGGCGTGAAGCACATAGTCCATGTACGAGCGTTTGAGAGAAAAGGCGCGACGCTTCGCGCGACGGCGTTCGATCTCGCCCGTATCGGTATTGAAGTACTCGTAGTACTGGTCGACCCACATTGTCGCTTCGGTTGCGCCCTTTGTGCAGGCGCCCAAGTAGGTGGTCATGCCCTCCGACAGCTCGTCTGCGCGACCATCCTGAATGTACGAAATGATTTTCTCGTAGTCGGCGCGAATGATCTTCATATCCTCTTCGGGCAGACGAACCATGACTGCACGCTCAATGCGCTGGTCGTATTTGTCGATGGAGCGGTCACGGCCGTAATAAATCAGCAGGATATTGCTGAGCTTGGTCTTGAGATGCGAGCTGTCGTAGTCGAGCGAAACGGGACGGTCGTAGGGAATCATCGTCAAGACAAGACGTTCACCGGCAGATTTACGACCGTCTTTAAGTACGTCAAAACACGTTGCCTTGAGCTCGACACCCGCCTCGGGAAAGTCCGGCCGGTCGTCGCTGTTGGCCTTGTAGCCAAAGTAACGCTCCTCGATCAGGGTTCCCATACCGCCCTTGTACTTCTTGGATCCAAAGTCCTTAGGCGCGCTCTCCCCCTCCGGCGCAATGCCAAGCTCCAGAATGTCGCGAAACGTCATCCCGTCGAGATTGGCAGCATACCGCTCGATGCTAGAGGGGTCAGAAAAATCAGTATCGTCAAGCATGCGCTTGAAATCGAGGTGCTTCTTGGACATGGCAAATCCTCTCGAAATAAGACATGATCTAATACGTATGCTACTGTAAATTCGGGTTATACCGTGAAGATCCCCTAAGGGATCTTCCATTTGCAACCCGATTTCTGTACCCTTGATCTTTGCATTTGCAGCGATTTGGGGGAGTGAGTATGTCAGAGGTCAAAATCGCCGAGCTTTTTGCTGGCGTCGGCGGATTTCGTTTGGGCCTCGAAGGCTATGCTGACCCTCGTTATCCAGATTTCTACATGAAGCCCGCCGGACCCTTTCGCACCATTTGGGCCAATCAGTGGGAACCGCCCGGAACCAAGGCTCGTCAGTTCGCGGCACGCTGCTATATGGACCGCTTTGGCGAGGATTCCGTAGTCAACGAAGATATCAATAAAGTCCTGGAACAGGCTGAAGCCGGAGAGGTTGAAATCCCCGACGTCCAGATGGTTGTCGGCGGCTTCCCTTGCCAGGATTACTCCGTCGCTCGCCCGCTTAACCAGGCACATGGCATCGAGGGCAAGAAGGGTGTCCTTTGGTGGGACATCTACCACTTCCTCGAGATGAAGAAGCCGCGCTTCGGTCTCTTTGAGAATGTCGATCGTCTGCTCAAGTCGCCCGCGTCTCAGCGCGGTCGCGACTTCGCCATCATCCTAAGCTGCCTTGCCGACCTCGATTACACGGTCGAATGGCGCGTGGTCAACTCCGCGGAATATGGTTTTCCCCAGCGCCGCAAGCGCGTTTATATCTTCTGCGAGAAGAACGCCGGCAAGGTCGATCTCGTTGACCGCATGCACAACGGTGTCATGGCGAAGGCCTTCCCCGCCATCTACCCTGACGAAATGGCCGAGCTCGATGTCCTGCCCGATCCTTACGAGAACTCGACTCGTTTTGGCGTTGGTCAAAAGACATCTCAGTTCAAGAATGCCGGTGTCATGCAGGGCTGCCATGTTTTGACCTGCGACTTCGTTGAGGATTATCACGGCGAGCGCCGTGTGCTTGGCGATGTACTTGTTAATGAGGAGTATGTTCCGGAGCAGTTCTACATCTCCGACGAGAAGCTTCCCGACTGGCGCTACCTCAAGGGCAGCAAGCGCGAAGAACGCACCAACAAAAAGACGGGCTTTACGTACACGTATTCCGAGGGTGCCATGAGTTTCCCGGATGCCACCGACAAACCGAGCCGCACCATCCTCACGGGCGAAGGCGGCACGGGCGCCAGCCGATTTAAGCATGTTATCGAGTGCCCCGACGGCCGTTTCCGCCGCCTCGTTCCCGACGAGCTCGATCAGCTCCAAGGATTCCCCAAGGGCTGGACGGATACTGGTATGACCGACGGCCATCGAGCTTTCTGCATGGGCAACGCGCTCGTCACCGGCGTGCCCCATCGCATTGGCGAAGCTATGGTCGAAGTGTACGGCCTCTAAGGCAAGCAATCCGGAGCCGGCAGTTCACGCTGTCGACTCCATTTTTCCACCCCACTCCCCTGTATACTGATGTAGCACGTGTTTCGTCCGGGCTTGTTGGGCCGGATTGTTCATGGGAGGGTCTTATGGCTGCTTCGAATCCGCCTAAGGGGAGCGTTTCTTCTTCGTCCATCAAGCCGGTTACGCGCAAGGCCGTGCGTTGCCAGCGCGAGGTCGCTTGGCTTGTCACGCAGGCGGCGGGCAGGCTCGTGGCGACCACTCAGGACGTCAACGCGCCTACGCCGAGCTTTGTGCTAGCGGCAGCGCTGGATTTTGTGCGTCAATTGGAGCTTGCCGCACAGGATGCCAGCGGCCACCTCGACTACCAGAATGTTATGACGCCCGACCTGCAAACGTTCTGCCGCATGGCCAGGTTGCCCGCCGCACCCAATGCGCTTTCGGACGCAGGCTACATGTTTACGCTTTCGGGCGCGGACCTTATCCGCGACATCTATACATACTGCAGCGAGCTCGCCGAGCGCCACGTCTTTGACGCGGCAGAAGTCAAACCGGGATATGTCATCAAGCTGGTTCTTAGGCTGTTCTTGATGGACGGGTTCGGGGCCATGCCGGCGTAAGCCGAGTCTTCAGCATCACCGTCGACTGAGCAACAACCGCTTTACCTTAGTGGGCGCCAATTGAGGGTCGATTATTGGGTCGCCTCGTCCACTAGCGCATTTATTCCACGCGCTCTGACAGTCGATACTTGCGGTTGCGGCTCGTCGCCGGCGCCGTGGGCTCAAGCTCACCCTGCTTAATGAGCGCATTGACGCGTGCCCTAACCTGGGAAACCGTGAGTCCCGTGCGCTCCGCCAGTTCGCGCGTCCCCAATTCGCCGTAGCGCTTGAGTGCCGTCATAATCAAGTCCCCGCCATGATCGACAGGCTCAACCTTTGAACGGTAAAGTACGACCTTGAACCGATTGAACCCCGGGCAGAACAGGGGCTCTACCAGACCATGCGCGCGCATGGCATCGATCATCATCGGGATGCCCGAGCCATTGCCCTCAGCCGGCGAGCCTGCGCCATCCGGCAGCGGGACAATCGACATGAGTTTCACGAGCGTCGCGTTACGACATCGGGAGCTGCCGTCAAACAAGTTCTCGCGAGTCTTTCCCCCGTAAAGGCCGCCAGGATTCGTCACCTCGACACGGTCGTCAAAGACGTCGACGGCAATCGATTGTCCACAGAACCGATCCCCGTATTCTCGATGGATTACAGCGTTGGCGATTACCTCGCGCAGAACCTCCTCGGGAATCTCCAGCGAGTCGACACGCGAGACGCCTTGGACGGTCGAGGTGCGGCGCAAATTCTTGGCGACAGCCGCGACGGCATCCAAAACCATCTCGCCCAACGTTCCCTCGCAGATTGTGCGGTCCATAAACCTTAGCGGCCCCGCAGTGCCCTTCTGAGTTCCCGCATGGACAGCCACATCAATGAAGAGCTTGGGATAGAACTGCTGAGGGTAAACGCCCGCCGCTAGGAGTCCGGCCTTGGTAACATTGCCCTGGGAGTCGAGGAGGTTCAGACGCTCCATCTTTGTCTTCTTGTCCGCCGCACCGCGCATCGCTCGAGGCGTCAACGAATAGGCACGTTCTATCGTACGGTCGACCAGGGCATCGTCAAGATCGTCCACGCCTGCACCAGGCACCGCATCGCGATCGCTGAGGCTCGTCCGCTCGTATGACGACAAGGACAGGACCTCGGTCGACGAAAGCGGCACGTCTTTGTCGTCGATACGTTTGTAGCTGCCGCCTTGGGCGCCCCGCTCAATTACATAGCAAGGCTTGCTCGACGGGTCGAGTTCCTCGATCGTGATGACGAGAACAACGGCACCCCGAAGCTCCACGCGCTCGATCGTGTATTTGGGCGGATTGGCCAGCTTTCCTCGACCGCCGGCATCGCCCATGCCCGCCACGAATTGGTTGAGCACTTTCTCGGTCTCAAAGTTTGCAACTGGGACAAAGCCCGCGCGCTCGCTCACTCCGAGTACGATGATGCCGCCGGCGGTGTTTGCGAAAGCGCTGACCGTTTCCCATACGTCGTGGGAAAGCGTCGTGGCGCTCTCCTTCACTTCGACGTTAAGATCGTCCGAGCCCATGCGCCTTAAAGACTCGAGCAAACCGGTCAGTTCGTTTTCGTTCACCTGCACGTCCTTTCGCTCGGTTCTGCGAAGAATGCCGCGAATAGATTTCCTTCGTCTCTCAGTTATCTCTCGTAATTATCTCTCATCTCTCAGTTATCTCTCATATTAGAGATGAGTGAGAGATAAAAGATAAGATGTCTGCCATCTGTTTCATTTAAACATGTTTTTGCTGGTAAAACAATCTGCATTGAGACAATACCATGGTTGCCTGTCTCTTTGCAGCATTGTTATCTCTCATATTTATCTCTCATCTTTCTGTTATCTCTCGTATTAGAGGCGAATGAGATATGAGAGATGTGTGGGTGATGGGCGAGCGTGGATTTTTGAAAGGTCGGAAAATCCCTCAAACAAAAAACGGGGCCGGCCTTACGCCGAGCCCCGTTTTCAAACGGTCAGTTAGTTATCCAACGCGCGAGCATAGCAGTCAACATTACGCCGCCGCGAACACTCCCAAGCCCGTTCCGATGATGCAGATTGCAAAGATGCCCAAGATGATCCAAATGGTCTTGACGCCCTTTTTGTACAGGGCGACGCAGGCAAAGGTTGCCAGCAAGGGCAGCAGGCCGGGGAAGATCGAATCGAACAGATCCTGCAGGACAATCTCCGAACCACCCACGTCAAAGGTCAAAGCAGTGGACAGGGAGACCTGTGCCGCAATCATGGCGCCGATAACGGTCATTCCGAGGACACCGGCAGCATGCGTCATGCGAGACATAAGGTTGTTCTCTTCGGACTGCTGCAGGAACTTGGTACCCAGGTCGTAACCCAGATGGGCTGCGACGATACGCGTTGCAAAGTTAATCACGGAGTAGATGAGCGCGTACACGATGGGGCCGAGCGGGTTGCCCGTCGAAGCGATGCCAATACCAATGCCGGCGGCGACCACGCGGAACGTACCCCAGTAGAACGAATCGCCAATGCCGGAAAGCGGTCCCATGAGGCCGACCTTCATGGCGTTAATCGAGGACGTGTCGAAGTTCTTATCGGCAGCCGCCTGCTCTTCCATCGAAACCGTTAGGCCGGCTACAAACGGAAGCACATGAGGCGTGATGTTAAAGAACTCGGTATGGCGATCGAGCGCCGCATAGTAATCGTCGTCGTTGGGATAGATCTTTCGCAGGGGCTTCTGAATGGTGTACATGAAGCCCATTGCCATCATCTTGTCGTACGACTGCGAGCACTGGCTCGTAAACTGGCGAAGGAACATGCTCCGATACATATCGGGGCTCATAATCGCGTCCTTCTTGGCCTCTTTGAGGTCGGTGTTCTGGGTAGCCATTAGAAGTCCTCCTCTTCATCTGCAGCAACCGTCTGCGGACCGGCCGAGCCCTCGCGGAAGGCCAGGAGCAGCGCGACGCAGATAGCGGCAGCGGCAACACCGACAACGTCCATCTTGAGGTAGATGACCATAATGAATCCCAAGAACAGCCAAGGAAGCAGCTTGTTATCGCCCATGGTCCTAATAAGAAGTGCGAAGCCGATGCAGACCATGACGCCGGATGCAACGTTGAGGCCGTCCATCACAAACTGCGGAATCGCGTTGAGCGCATTGTTGATGAGGTCGGCACCAAAGAACAGCGAGCAAAACACCAGCAGTGCAGACGGAATGCCAATCGACAGCGGCACGACGGTCAGATGGTACAGGTTCGCCTTTGCAAGATTGCGATTTGCCAGAGCGGTCTCAATCTTCTTGCAGGCAAAGGCACCCGGAACGGCGTAGCAGAAGTTGCGCCACACCTGAAGGAAGACGGAGACGGGAAGGGCGAGCGCGACGGCAGTTGCCGTGCCCGTACCCGTAATGACGGCAAACGCGCAGCCAAGCACGCCGGAGGCATAGACCTCGGGAGGAACCGCCGCGCCGACCATGATGGCGCCCATGAACATGGACTCCAAAGCAGCGCCGACGATAACGCCCTGCTGGACATCGCCAAGGATCAAGCCGACAAACAGGCTCGTAAACAGCGGACGACCAAGCATCGTAATGCCAAATAATTGCTCGTCCATGGACGCAATAAATGCGACCAGTGCAACTAGAAGATACTGGATAACTGAGTATTTGCTCGCTTGAGCACTGTTGAATATCGCGAAACAGCACCGCCGATATCGCGCTTGGGCACCGGGGCCGACACTGGCCCCGGTGCTTTTTT